>JAZNFB010000209.1:0-6549 GCA_045588895.1 Candidatus Flemingiibacterium sp. | reverse complement strand
ACTAACGGTTCGGGCGCACAGGTAAGATATATGGACACCACAAAAACACTTGAGGCAGGCAAGGAATATACTCTCAGTGTATGGCTTCGCAAGCATCATGCAGTTAACGCCATAGCCGAAATGCGTGGACGTATTTTTGTGAACGGCGCAAGCATTCAGAACCCGTATATTACGGAAGAATGGCAGAAGTACACGATGACCGTAACGCCCACGGCAACAGGAACACTTGTAATCGGCTTTGGACGCCTTTGGAATGAATGGGACATTGTTCCTTATGACATTGACGGACTTTCGCTTATTGACGAAAACGGCAATGAGCTTATCGGTACGGGCGAGTGGACCTCCGCCGGTTACAATCCTTCTTTCGGACTGCTCGAAGATGTTATTGAAACGCCTTACTTCCACAGTGACTCCGGTAATATACACGCAACATCCGGCAGACTTGAAGCCGGCGTATATACGATGAGCGGTGATTTCAGACTCGGTGAGTTTGATCTTAACAATTATACAAAAACAGTAAGCCTTTCTGCATTTGCAAACGGTTCGCTTATCAATACCGTTGACGGAGATACCGCCACCGCGCTTACCACCTACAAGTGGTCAAACGTACAGTTCAGGCTTTTGGTTGGTACGGGCGGAATTGACCTTAAGGATATTGAGTTTACTCTCGACGGTGCAGGCGCGCTCGACTTTAAGAATATCGAAATTGAGAATGTATCGTCTGATTTTGACACTACGTTTACTACCTCTGACGGGCAGCTTATAGTGTGTGTTGACACAGATAACGATGCGTACATCAGTATCATCGGACGTGACAATTCCGAAGACTGGATCACCTATACCGATACAACAAATACCTACACCAAGGGGACATCCTACACGATTAGCTTTGAAGCTCGCACAAAGCCGTATATTTCTGCGGCATCGGGTGTAACGGTTGCCGGTTTTCCGGTTGCTGACAATCCTGCAAAGCTCAGTGTTTCAAATGGCGGATATGAAGCGTGGAATGTTTATTTGGGTTCTAACTACTTACTTACATCGTCGTGGCAGAAATTTACTATAGTCACAGAGGAGTTTGAGGGCAAATTAAACTTCCGAGGCACTGCTGTCGGCTTTAATGTTGCACCAATTGATATCAAGAATCTCACGATCACCGAAACAGGCAGTGAAGCGAATCTCGCAGCCAATCCCGACGGACTTTACTTAGACGGTGCAGGCTGGCAGATTCACACTGACCGAGGCACGGGTGTCAAGAGACTTGAGGTGTTTACCGCAAGGGACTATGATTACCTCGAAATTCCTGCAGGAGCTTCGGGAAATACTTCGTTCAGCTATACAAGCACCGATTATCTCGAAGCAGGCGTTTATCACATTTGCGGCGAATTTATTCTGAATGGGGCAATTGACTATAATAAATATGAATTTAAATCGAATGACCGTGCGGCTCTCCTTTCCGATGCAAACGATACTACGGCTCTCAGCGTAAGTGTTGCGGGAAAAACAGTGAAGACTCTCGACGGTCAGACAAGCATAAATATCACCAAAGAGGCTTGGACAAGTGCAACGTATAAACTCATTGTTGAGAAAAGCAATACCGTCAGATTAAGCGACATCGCATTTTTGGCGGACGGAGCTGTTTCAATCGGCGTGAGAAATTACTCTGTCACCGATATGTCCGCAAGCTACGGCGGCGATTGGGAATCGAATGACGGCGAGCTTATTGAGAATTTCATGTGTGACGGCGAATCGTTATTCCGCACCGAGGCACATGACAGTAATACTTATCTTGCATATAACGGCAATGATACTCTTGGCGCCGGTGTTTGGCTTATTAAGAGTAAGTTCAGGCTCAACACCGTTGATGATACGGCAAGCGCCCTCCTCACTGCAACGCTGAACGGTGAGCCCCTCGACGCTTTTCTCGGCGAAGACTCGCTTGAATATGCAACTGATTTTACACTTACAAATGGCGACCGGTGTGAAGCGGCGTTTGTTATCACCCTCGATTCGGCGGTTATGAAGAGTGATGTTCGCTTACAGATCGACTCCGGCTATTCGCTTGAATTTGGCGAGATCGAATTTGTTAACGTTTCCGAAAACCACGACACCGGGGTTCTTGACGGTATGGGTAATCATCCGATAAAGATAAACGGCAGCGGCGAGCAGTATATAAGCTTTGACGGACGCTCGGACATCAGTGATAAGCTTATTTACAACGTAAAAGGACTTGAAGCCGGCACGTACAGCATAACCTTCAGCGCTCGCACAAAGCCTTATATTGAATCTTCCGTTATCGGCAACAGACCTGCGATGATTCGTGCAAAGTTCAATCAGAATTATTGGGAAACAATAACTCTCACTCCCGAATGGGTAACATACGGTCCGTATACTGCAAGTGATTTTGCCGGAACGGTTGAGTTATTTGGCAGTGCTTACGGCTGCGGCTTTGCTCCGTTTGACGTTAAGGATCTCGTGATCACAAAGGCGGGCGAAACCAAAAATCTTGCAGTTAATGCATCAGGTAAGCTTCAGAACGGAAGCGGCTGGAGCATCATTGAAACAAGGGAAGGCACATTGAAGCCGTTAAGCCTTTCACTTCTTACAGACGACACTTATTACAGAATTTTAACTCCGAATATCGGAAATACCGAAATAACCTTTACGGGCGACGAAATGCTCGAACCGGGTTTATATCATATAACCGGTAATTTCCGCCTTGGCGAGCCGATTGATTACAATAAATATGAAATCAACGGAGTGCTTCTTACCGCCGACGGAAATGCTTTTGGAGCAAAGCTCGGTGCGCAAGCAAACGGTGCAACACTTTTGACCATGAGCGGCGGTGACAGTGCGAATGTCTCCAATGTATGGAACGAGGTGACATTTGTACTCGATATTGCAGTTCCGATGAACAAGAGTGATATCAGTCTCATGCTTGACGATGCGGTTGTTCTTGAATATTACGGTCTTGAAATTGAGCTTATTGAGAAAAAGATTAGTATCGCTGATGTCAACATGAGCTTCGTTATGACGCTTCTTGCCCTCAAGCTTGACAGAGCTGAAGCCTATGGACTTAATGCTCCGTGGGATGGGCTTAGTGCAGTTGACAAGGTGCTCGATGAGTCAACAGGTGAGATAGGAGCAGAGAACGGTGTCACATCCAACACTTATATCCACGTTTCGGGACGTGACCACAACGAGGACTTGCTCGTATATGAGAATAAGAACATGACTCTCACTCCCGGCATATACACGGTATCATTCTGGGGACGCAGCATCAAAGCTGACAATTCTCCGAGCTCTAATCCCCTCTCAACCGTACGCCTCTTCTTCTACGATAACCGTACTGCGGTGACATCAGCTTCCGTGAAAATGTTAAGCTCTAATAATCTGACACTTAGCGAGAATTGGCGTTTCTTCAGCATCACCTTCAAGCTTGACACTTCGCTGCCTTTCAAGTTTATGTTCAGAGGAAGCGGATATGGCGCAGGCTGGGCTCCGTTTGATATTGACGGCTTCAGCGTTACCGCCGAGGGGGCATCTGATGATAACCTTGCGCTCAACTGTGGCGGTCTCATGAATTCGAGCGGTGCAGGCTGGACGACAAGTGATATCATTGCAACAGCGGCTAAACTCAAAGCGGAAAAGCTTACCGAGTCTGCGTATATGACATCAGGCTCCGGCACGGAAAACACTGTTATAAAAAACGGCGGCTCGTATATCAAGCCCGGTACATATTATATCACAGCCAAGGTTCGTCTCTCACGCGTTGACTTCCTGAAATATGAGTTTGAGACCGGTCTTGCGCTGATATCTGAAAGCAATAAAGCAACCTTAAGCGCAAGGCTTGGCGGCGAAGCCCTCAAAACAACCGACGGCGAGGACAGCTTCACCGTAACTCCCGAATGGGGAACGGTAAGCTTTGTTATGGACGTCGATAAAGAGACACCGATGGGTAAAATTAAGCTTGAGCTTGACTCAAATCTGTCGCTTGACTTCGATTATATAAACATTGACACCGAGGTTAACACTCTTGACGAGGATGCGCTTGCACCCGGTCAGCTTCCGCCTCTTACTGCAAATGCGGCAAATCTGCTTGAAGGTGCAGGCAGCGCAGAGCGACTTGAATATTGGGATATTGGCGATCAGACTCTCGAAGCCAAGACAGACGAAAACGGCGAAACCTACTTTGCCGCAAGCAATATTACAAGCAACACACGAGGCTTTATCTATAAGCCCGGCTTCATCATTCAGCCCGGTATTTACAAGTTCACTGCAGAGGTGCGTACCGCTAACGAGGGTGAAGAAGGAATGCTTCGTGCGATGATAGGCGACGGTTATGCTTCTGCACCTATGACGGATGAATGGCAAAAAATTGAGATCAGAATCACTGTTGATAAGGAAATGGAGTTTGAGTTCAAGCTCCGCGGAGGTCCTTTCAAGACAAGCACAGAGGATTATGAATTTAAGAATCTCACGCTTGCCAATATCTACTATGTTGATGTAGGCGTTAACGTCTTTGCAGACAGTGGCTTTGACAGTACGGATGCTCTTTCGAGATGGAGATTCGGTTACGGAAAGGGAAAGCTTGCCATTAATACAGAGGACGGCAACAGTTACATCACAGTCAGCGATCGCGAAACTGCCGATGTTCCTGCAGTTGTTAACACAGGCTTTGTAATGATCCCCGGCGACACCTATAAGATTTCTTACGATGTCAGAACGAGTGTCAAGGGCGAAACCATGTATATTCGTACGGCTGTCGGACTCCACGCCGGTGCAATCACACAGCTCACATACAGCGATTATGTCGATAATAATCCCGTACTTAACGAGATTACAGACACATGGGAGCACGTTGAGCATACATTCACCGCAACGGGCAACGACTGGCTCTACATCTGGTTCAGAGGCGGTCCGAGGGGAGAGGACACAAGAAGCTTCGATATCGACAATCTTGTTATTACGAGAATAGAGACAGAGTAATTCATTAATAAAGACTATCCCTTGCGGTGCGGCTTGGGCTTTTTGCAGAGCTTTGCCCCCCCAAGGGTTGTCAAGATAAAAACAGAAAGGAAGCTTTCGCAAAACGAAAGTCACGGTTATAAATATGAAAAAGAAACTTTTATCGGCCATTTTAAGTGCTGTTATGGCGGTTCAGCTTTTCACTGCTGTGGGAACAGTCACTGCGGCAGACGACGGTTGGACTCCTCCGTTTTCGATTACGGAGCCGATTCCCGAGGGTGATCTTTTCCAAAACGGTGATTTTGACACTAACAAGGTTTTAAGAGGTAGCTGGAGCGCAAACGAGCAGATTATTGAGCACGTCACCGATGAAAACGGCGGATACTTAAAGATGTCGGGCATAACGATTCCCGGAACCGGATTTGATTATGTTCCTGCCGGCATTGTTGACCCGGGAAAATATAAATTCACAGGATATTTCCGCACGGCAAACGAGGGCGAAATCAGCAGAGTGACGGTTCACATTTACTATGCGGACGGCAGCTATGAGGAATCATTCTGGCCAAGTATTTATATCAATGACGAGTGGTACAAGGCAGAGCTCTACGTTGATATCAAAGAGCCGCTTTATTATATCAAGATACGTAACAGCGGACGTGAGGAATACATTCAGTCTTACTGCGTTGATAATTTCTCGCTTGTTCCGGTTGAGGCGTTTCCCGAGGGATATTCAAACGATATTGGCGATAATTTAGGATATTCGGATACTGAATACGCAGCGGCTGCCATCAGATCAACGGCTGCAGGAAAGACCATCCGTCCTTACGACGCCAAGGCAGAGGCGGAATATGAGGTTGGCGGGCTCATCGTTAACCATGACAATACAAACTTTCTCAATCTGATTTCAAGAGAAAATTACACCGAAGCGGATATCATAAAATATGCCCTCCAATTTGGGGGAACACACGTCACCGATTATATGATTTCTGTATTTTCGGAGGGGATGGCGGTTTATCCCTCAGCGGTACTCTCGGACTATGAGGAAAAATATCATATGACCGAGGAAAACGGCAAGGAGGTAGACTATACGGAGCTTGGTCCCTCCAAGGGCGCACACAGACTCAAGCATATTCTCGGCACAGACTATGTTGGATTATGGTGTGAATATTTCCCGACAATTGGCATTAATCCGTGGCTCTCTTTCCGTATGAACGACGTCCATGAACTGACAAATTCGATTGTTTCCGATAGACCTTCTGTTCTTATCAGCGATTTTTATTTCAAGAATCCGCAGCTTTATCGAGTGAAGCATCATGAAAGAATTTCCTATCATGACTGTGCGCTTGATTACCAGTATGAGGAAACCCGTGAGTTTGTGCTCAGTGCAATCAACGATGCTCTTAACCGTTACGACCCGTACGGAATCGAGCTTGACTATCAGCGTGAAATTCGCCTTTTCTCGATTGGCGGCGAATATAAGGGGCTTGATATTCTTAACGATTTCATGCGCCAGGTTGATGATCTTGTTAAGGTTTATGAGGAAAAGTACGGTCATGAGATAAAGATCGGTGTTCGTGTTGCTTC
>JAZNFB010000208.1:0-2037 GCA_045588895.1 Candidatus Flemingiibacterium sp. | reverse complement strand
AATGGCAGATTGGAAGGGTGCACAGCTTAATAAGGCTAAAGAAATCCTCGCCTATGAGCTTACCAATATGGTTCACGGCAAGGAGGGCGCTGATAAGGCACACGAGGCTGCACGTGCGGTATTTTCAGGCGGCGGCTCAAGCGAAAATATGCCAACCACAGAAGTTGATGCCGTTGACACCTCCGTTGTTGACTTGCTTGTTGCAGGAAAGCTTGCACCGTCAAAGGGTGAGGCAAAGCGTCTTATTCAGCAGGGCGGTATTTCGGTTGATGACGTTAAAGTTGAGCGTTTTGACGCTATAGTTGAGGGCGCAAAGCTTGCCGAGGGCGTTATCATCAAGAAGGGCAAGAAGGTATTCCATAAGTTTATCGCAAGATGAAGAAATATACAACGCTGCTCTTTGACGCGGATATGACGCTTTTTGATTTCGACGGTGCGGAAAAGACGGCTTTCGGTATAGTCATGTCATCTCACGGCATACAATATAGTGATGCTGATTTTGAGCGTTACAGAGCTATAAACGCAGAGCTTTGGGAAATGTACAGCCGCGGCGAAGTGACTAAGGAGCGACTGCAGGCAACACGCTTCGGAATGTTTTTTGAAACGCTCCGACCTGTGCCGACACTTGACGGAGAGCGTATCAATGCCGAATATGTTGATGCGCTTGCCGATTGCTCCGAGGTTTTTGAGGGTGCGGTGGAGCTTTGCCGTAAGCTTTCGGAAAAATATGAGCTTTATATCGTTACAAACGGTGTTTCACGCACCCAGAAAAAACGCTTCTTTTCCTCTCCGATATGTCAGTATTTTAAGGATATATTCGTTTCCGAGGATGCAGGGCAGCCAAAGCCCATGCGCGGATATTTCGATTATGTTTTTCGGCGTATCGGTGAAGATAAGAAAGAGGGAAGCGTTATTATCGGCGACTCACTGACGAGCGATATCAAAGGCGGAAATAATTTTGGAATTGATACATTCTGGTATAATCCGAAAGGTGTCGAAAATAAAACCGATATAATCCCGACGAGAGTTATCGGGAGTTATTGTGGGTTACTTGAATTTTTACTCTGAGGAGAATATATGGACTACACTTGTGCCGTGGCACGTCTTACGGATGCTAAAATTGAATACAGTGAAAATACACCTCTTGCACCACTTACGAGCTTTCGTATCGGCGGAAACGCAAGAATAGCGGTGTTTCCGAAGTCGTGTGATGAGGTGATAACGGTCTTTGACATTCTCCGACTTGAAGCTGTGCCGACGGTTGTGCTCGGAAACGGTACTAATGTCCTCGTTTCGGATGACGGCTACAACGGTGCGGCAGTGATACTTTCGGGACTGCGCTCGTGTACAGTTTCGGGGGAATCAATCACTGCAGATGCAGGCATACCGCTTACCGGACTTGCGCTCACGGCGTCGAAGCATTCACTGTCGGGACTTGAATTTGCATACGGTATTCCGGGAACTCTCGGTGGTGCGATCTATATGAATGCAGGCGCATACGGCGGCGATATGTCGCAGGTTACAGTGTCGAGCAGATATTACGATCTCACAAGCGGAGAGGTTGGTGTCATTACCGGGGGGGAGCATGAGTTTGCATACCGTCACAGCGTTTATATGGACAGCACAAAGGTGATCCTCTCTGTAACATTACAGCTTAAAACCGGAGACAAGAGCGAGATTGAAGCGAAGATGAACGACTTCATGTCAAGACGGCGCGAAAAACAGCCGCTTGAATACCCGAGTGCAGGCAGTACCTTCAAAAGAGGCAACGGCTTTATAACCTCGCAGGTTATCGACGAGGTGGGACTTAAGGGAAGAAGTGTCGGAGGAGCGCAGGTTTCCGAAAAACACGCAGGATTTGTTATAAACAAGGGCGGCGCTGTGGCAAAAGATGTGCTTGCGCTGATTGACATTATAAAAAAAGAGGTCAAAGAAAAGACCGGATATGAGATTGAATGTGAAATAAGATATATTGAGAGCTAAGGCAAAGGGAGCAAAAAACGTGGAATTTTTAATAATTACGGGAATGTCCGGCGC
>JAZNFB010000207.1:0-4688 GCA_045588895.1 Candidatus Flemingiibacterium sp. | reverse complement strand
ATCTGCATCGGGATTTCCTTTGAGTTCATCCGTGCCTTGAGATTGGCTTTAAGATCCTCGAAAATTATACGTTCATGCGCCGCGTGCTTATCGATTACCATAACGCGATCCTCAACCTCAATAAAGAGATATGATAAAAATGCTTCGCCGAGTATCTTATATTCAGGAACACGTTTTATCTGTACGGCTGGCTCGGATTCTAAAACAGGCTCGGGCACAGCGGCTATAAAATCGGCTTTGATCGGTATATCGGGCAGGGAAGCAGTGTCATCAGTTTGCGGAGGTATGTCGCCGTGCTGCTCACAAAACTGTTTAAATTCCTCATCGCTCATACGTGAGGGCTGTTTTTCCTTATGACGAAGCGTGAGACGGGGATTCGAGAGCTGATTTTCGATATATTCCGGCAAAGCCTCATGCGACATACTTTGAGGCACTGCAGGTGTACCGTCATCGGCGGTCATTGTTGGTGAGAGATTATCAGGAATAGATTCAAGATAGACCTGTTGATGAGTTACATCTCCGCTCGGTGTATCTTGCTTTTCAAGCTTATAATCAACAGTTTCGGATTTGAATATGTCGGCGATAACCTTTGGCACTTTGAGAGCTTCTGCTGCCTCATCATATGCAGGATGCGGTGCCATATCAGTTATCGAAAGCTGTCCGCGCTTGACATTTCTCTGATTATTATATATAAGCTTCGGTGCAGGCTCGGTGGTTTCTCTGTCCTCAATCGGGACGAATGCGCCGAGCTGTTTTGTTAGCTCATATGCCGCATCACCTGTGCTTTTACCGTCAAGCTCCATCCTGGGGCGGGGAATGTGACGCTCGAGCGCACCGCGTACTGCATAAAACACTGCCTCAAATATCGGCTTTTCGGCAACGAACTTAACCTCAAGCTTTGTCGGATGTATATTAACATCAACAAATTCCGGCGGTATATCAACAAACATGACGCAGGCAGGGAAGCGTGAGGAATCGATATATGAGGTATATCCCTCCTCAAGGGCCGCCTGCAGGCAACGGCTTCTGACGTTACGTCCGTTAACGTAAAATATCTGATTCTGACGGTTTCCGAAGTTATTATCGGGCGTTCCGATATATCCTCTTACAGAAGCATTAACGCTTCCTCCGCCGTAGATTTTAACGTCACTCTTATAGTTAAGCTCAATCAGCTTACCTGCAAAATCGGCACCACATATGCTGTATATTGCATGACGTAAATCTCCGTCACCGGGTGTGCTGTATCGCATTTTACCGTCAACGATGAGCGTCATTGCAATTTCGGGATTTGAGAGGGCGAGACGCTCAAAAAGGTCTGTGACGTGAGATGCCTCAGCGGAATCCTTCTTTAAAAATTTACGTCTTGCCGGAATATTGGCAAAAAGATTTTCAACGATTATTGTTGTACCGTTTGCCATCGGAGCTTCAGTTATAGTCGGCGACTCCATTCCCGGGTGAACCTCAAGCTCGTTTCCGAAGTCATCCGAAGGACGTTTTGAACGGATACGCAAATCGGCAACGGCGGCAATTGATGCAAGTGCCTCGCCGCGGAATCCGAGTGTCATTATTGATGCGATATCGTCCGAGGTTCTGATTTTGCTTGTTGCATTTCGCATTATCGCAAGCGGAAGATCTTCTTTGGCAATACCGCATCCGTTATCTGTACAACGAATCATAGATATTCCGCCGTTTTGTATTTCAACTGTTATCTTTTCAGCACCGGCGTCTATTGAATTTTCAACAAGCTCCTTGACGACCGAAAGCGGACGTTCAATCATCTCCCCTGCCGCAACTAAAACGGCGGTCTCATAATCGAGCTGACGGATTATTCCCATGAAATCCTCCTTTATGACAGCATTTTCTTTAATTTATAAAGCTCATTCATAGCTTCGATAGGTGTCAGCGTATCAAGACTGATCTCGCGTATCATATTAGCCGCGTTCATTGCGAGAATTGTTTCAACGGTCATTTCATCCTGTATCTCAGGCTCTTTTGAAACCTGACGGATGACCTGCATTTCACCTGCTTCAATCTCTGCAAGAACTTCCTTTGCACGCTTTATGACCTCATTCGGAACACCTGCTAATTTTGCGACCTCGATGCCGTAGCTGTCATCCGCCGCGCCGCGTACAATTTTACGCAGAAATGTTACATCGTCGCCCTTTTTCTTTGCCGCAATGTTATAGTTTACAACGCCGTTAAGCGCCCCCTCAAGTGCTGTAAGCTCGTGATAATGGGTTGCAAAAAGTGTTTTCGCTCCGAGCTTCGGCGAAGAGGTGTATTCAACGATGGCACGTGCAATTGACATTCCGTCATAGGTTGATGTTCCGCGTCCGATCTCGTCGTAAATGATAAGCGATTTTCTTGTGGCGTTTTTAAGTATATTGGCAACCTCGTTCATTTCGAGCATAAACGTGGACTGTCCGCTTGCGAGGTCATCGGATGCGCCGACACGTGTGAATACTTTGTCGCAAATACCTATCTGTGCACTCTTTGCCGGAACAAACGAGCCTATCTGCGCCATAACTGTTATGAGCGCAACCTGACGCATATATGTAGATTTACCTGCCATATTCGGTCCGGTGATGAGCATGAGACGGTTATCGGATGTGTCAAGCATTGTGTCGTTTGGAACGAAATAGCTGTCATCGACGAATTTTTCAACAACCGGATGCCGTCCGTCTGTAATTACAATACGGTCTGACGTATCAAGCGTCGGGCGGACGTAACCGTTTTTAACTGCTGTTTCGGCAAGAGAAGCATAAGCGTCGATCTTTGCGATTATCTCTGCCGCAAGCTTGATTCTTGAAACATTTTCACAGAGCTTCTGACATACCGCTCTGAAAAGCTCATATTCAAGGGTGTTTACGCGGTCTGCTGCGCCGAGAAGTGTTGCTTCTGTGTCTTTGAGTTCCTGTGTTATATAGCGTTCTGAATTTGCTGTTGTCTGTTTTCTTATATAATGCTCGGGCACGAGAGAAACCTGCGAGCGTGTGACCTCTATATAATATCCGAACACGCGGTTATAGCCGACACGCAGCTTTGAAATACCGGTTGCGGCGCGCTCCTTTTCCTCAATTTCATCAATAATCGCAGAAGAATCCTTAACGATACGGTGAAGATAATCAATTTCCTCCGAGGCACCGCTTCGTATTATTCCGCCCTCTCTGACCGAAAAGGGAGGATCGTCAACAATGGTTACCGAGAGAAGCTCAAAAAGGTCAGTAAGTGGATCGAGATCTTTACAGAGTCCCGAAAGCTCCGACGAATGTGTATCGGAAAGCAGGCGCTTAAGCTCGGGGAGTATCTGAAAGGTTGAGCGCATTGCAGAGAGATCTTTTCCGTTTGCGGTTCCGTAAATAACTTTTGTTGAAAGGCGTTCAAGGTCAAGTGCGCCCTTTAGTGCAAGTGACAGCTCCTCACGAAGCATGAAGCCCTCATAAAGCTCATCAACTGCATCAAGTCGGCGTTCAATCTCAAAAAGGTTTACAAGCGGAAGTTCAACCCATTTACGAAGCATACGTGCTCCCATTGAGGTCTTGGTTTTATCAAGCACCCAGAGAAGTGAACCGCGCTTTTCCTTTGTTCGCATGGTTTCAACAAGCTCAAGGTTACGTCTTGTTGCAACGTCCATTTCGAGGTACTGTCCGTCGGTGTAAATTTTCAAATCGGAAAGATACGAAAGGTCGATCTTCTGTGTTTCATCAAGATATGAAAGTAATGCACCGATTGCAAGTGTTATGGGGAGATTACTCTCGCCGGGAAGATATATGTCTCTGTAATGTTTCTTTACCGTTTCTGTGCAGGTGTTCACATCATATCTCGATGCAAGTCGCGGAACCGGCATTGCATGAAGCTTTTTCTCGATAAATGCTCCTGCCTCGCCAAGCTCTGCAAGTGTGCAGGGAAGAATAACCTCGCGCGGCATATATACAGAAAGCTCACCCGTCAAACGCTCGTAGCGGCGCTTACCGTCAAATTCTGTTGCATAAAGCTGTCCCGTTGAAACATCGGCAAAGCAGACGCCGATTCGCTCATCAATTGTTGAAATTGCGGCTATGTAATTATTCTTCTGCTCGGAAAGCTGTCCTGCATCGGTGACGGTTCCGGGCGTGATAACACGGATGACCTCACGCTTTACAAGTCCCTTTGCAAGCGCCGGATCTTCAACCTGCTCGCAGATTGCAACGCGGTAACCCTTTTCGATAAGCTTGCCTATATACGAATCCGCAGAATGGAACGGTACACCGCACATAGGTGCACGCTCTTCCTCGCCGCAATCCCGTCCCGTAAGTGTCAGCTCAAGCTCACGCGAAGCTATCTTGGCATCCTCGAAAAACATTTCATAAAAGTCGCCGAGGCGGTAAAAGACAAGTGTGTCCTTATATTGATTTTTTATTTCAAAGTATTGCTGCATCATCGGTGTCATGGCGATGAAACCTCTTTCTCTGTTAGTTTATTTTGTTCTGCCGTCACGCAGTCACCGACATTTTTTCGGCAAGTGCGTCGCGGCAGAAGAACCGCGAGGACCGTCAATTAATGATGGTGGTGGTCGTGTCCGCAGCTTCCGCCGCAAGACGAGCAGTCGTGAGAGCAGGGACGCTCACCGGTGATCTGATAGGTTATCTCCGAGTTTACTTCATTCATGAACTCGTTAACCTCCTCCTGTGCCTGCTGATATGCGAGCA
>JAZNFB010000206.1:0-4423 GCA_045588895.1 Candidatus Flemingiibacterium sp. | reverse complement strand
GATTGCCGCCTCGCCCTCACGGTAAGCGGTGTGTGCGAGCATGGACTTGCCGTTAACGTCACCTGCCGCCCAAACGCCGCCGATGTTGGTGCGTCCGCATTCGTTTGTAACGATACCGCCACGCTCTGTGAGAACGCCGATGTTTTCAAGACCGATACCGACAGTGTTAGCACGGCGTCCGACAGCGCAGAGTACGCAGTCAGCGGCAACCTCGACAGTCTTGCCCTCATATTCGCAGGTTACGGAATTTGTACCAACGCCGGTAACCTTTGCGCCGAGCATAAACTCAACACCCTTCTTCTTATAGTTCTTAAGAAGGATAGCCGCAATCTCACCGTCAGTCGGGCCGCCGATGTGATCCATCATTTCGATAACGGTTACCTTAGAACCGATGGAATTGAAATAAGAAGCCATTTCCATACCGATAACGCCGCCGCCGATAACTGCAAGCTGCTTCGGAACAGTGGTCATATCGAGGATCTCACGGTTTGTCTTAACAAAGCCGGAAGCAACACCCTCACGAAGTCCGGGAATCGGAGGAACAGCCGCCGAAGAACCGGTACAGATGAGGAGCCTGCGTGCTTCATAGGTTTCATCACCGACTGCAACCTTGAATGCTTCACCGTCGCGTCCCTTGATTTCGGCGTGACCGTTAACAACGGTGATACCGCCATGCTTCATCTTTGCGCCAATGCCGCCGACGAGAGTTTTAACAACCTTGTCCTTGCGTGCAACAACAGCTGCGTGGTCAATAGAAGCGTTAGGGAGCTTTACTCCGTAATCTTCGCTGTGCTTTGCATAGTCGAAAATTTTTGCGGAATAAAGAAGTGTCTTTGTCGGGATGCAGCCCTCGTTAAGGCAGACACCGCCGAGTGATCTTTCTTCGATAAGCAGCGTGGAAAGTCCGCCTGCCGACGCACGTTCAGCCGCATTGTAGCCTGCAGGGCCGCCGCCGAGAATTATAAGTTCGTACATTATGTATACCTCCGATTATTTCGCAAGAAGAAGCTGGAAGTTCTCGAGGTTTGCGCAGAGATCCTTAAGGAAACGAGCCGCGGGAGCACCGTCGAGTGCGCGATGGTCGAAGGTGAGGGAGAGTCCCATTGCGGGATATGTAGTACCGTCAGCCTTGATACGCTGTGTGATAGTGCAGACGCCGAGGATTGCAACCTGCGGAGGATTGATAACGGGAGTGAAGCTCTCAACGCCGAGTGAGCCGAGGTTGGTAACAGTGAATGTACCGCCGGAAAGCTTGTCGGGAGAGATCGAACCGCCCTGGGTTTCCTTGATAAGGCTCTTTGCATTTGCGGAAAGCTCGTTGAGTGACATTGTCTGCGCTGCCATAAGAGTGGGAACCATGAGTCCGCGCTCGGTGTCAACCGCAATGCCGAGGTTAACGTCATCGAATACACGCATAACGTCATCAAGCCAGTGTGCATTGAGATCCTTGTGATCCTTAAGTGTCTTTGCAACGGCATAGAGAACGATATCGTTGAGTGTGATATTTGCCATGCCGAGTGCTTCGCCGCTTGCCTTGAGGCTCTTTCTGAACGCCATAACCGATGTTGCATCGAAGGAAGCGTTGAGAGTGAGCTGAGCCATGTTCGAAAGGGAAGCGTGCATCGACTTTGCGATAACCTTTCTGATGTTTGTGATCTTAACATCAGTGTAACCGCCTGTGGTCTTAACGGGAGCTGCAGTTGCCTCTGCCTCGGGAGCATCCTCAACAACAACTCTTTCGCCTGCAAGGAAGCGTTCAACAGCCTCGATTGTGGTTGTCTTGCCGGAGTCGAGAAGCGCATTTACGTCACGCTCGATGATTCTGCCCATAGGGCCGGTTGCGGTAGCCTTGGAGAGGTCTGCGCCTGCTGTGAGTGCGAGCTTCTTTGCTCTGGGGGAAATACGCAGGATGTCGCCTGTAGCCTCGGTTGCAACGGGTGCTGCCACGGGAGCGGCTACGGGTGCTGCTGCCACTGCTTCTGCAACGGGTGCGGGAGCTGCCTCCGGTGCCGGTGCTGCTGCAGGAGCTGCTTCCTCCTTCTTCGGAATAAGTGCGGAAATGTCCTCGCCTGCGTCGCCGATGATACAAACGACCTCAAGGCAGGGAACGTCATCGCCCTCGGCTGCAAGAACCTCGAGGAGTGTACCTGCGACCTCGGACTTTTCGTCAAAGCTTGATTTGTCTGTCTCGTATGAGAAGAGTACGTCGCCAACTGCTACGGTGTCGCCCTTTTTCTTGGCCCACTCGGTTATGATACAGCTTTCAACGCTCTGTCCCTGACGAGGCATAATTACTGCGGTTGCCATGTTTAATATCTTCCTTTCATATTGATTTTAAAAATTTTAATTATCACTGCGCAATGATGATATTAACGCCTGCCGTCTTGGCAGCTTCGGTTATATCATCGGGCAGGTAATCGTTTGCAACAATCGTGTGAATCTTATCAAGACCGCACACGGTGAACGGCAGACTCCGATCGAGCTTTGAGGTGTCAACGAGGACAACGACCTGCCGTGCCTTTTCGATGACCATACGTTTAAGCTCACATTCGGAATAGTTACCGCTCGTCAGTCCGTTCTTGAGCGAGAAGCCCGACGGAACTATGAATGCGATATCTATATTGATATCCTCAAGAAAACGCATTGCCTGGCTTCCGAGAATCGAAATATTATCCCGGTTAACCATACCTCCGACAAGATTTACTATCGGCTTTTTCTTTTTGATAAGCTCAAGTGCAACATTAGGGCCGGGTGTTATTATTGTGTGTCTTTCGTCGGGGAGCAGAGATGCGAGCGTTAGCACAGTTGTGCCCGAATCGAGGAAAAGGGAACGTCCCGTTTCGATAAGCTCGATTGCGCATCTTGCAATTTTTTCCTTTGCGCTTAAGTTTTCGCCGAGTCGCTTATGGAAGGAATCCTCCATAGTTGTTGTTATGTACTTCATTGAGCGTGCACCGCCGCGGACCTTGATGGCTTCGCCCTGCTTTTCGAAATATTCGATGTCACGACGCAGCGTCATGCTCGAAACCTCGGGGAAGATCGCCTCAAGCTCTTTGAGTGCTATGAACGGTTTTTCGGCGAGTAATTCTCTGATAACTGTTCTGCGAGAGGGGTTCATGCTGATGTGCCTCCTTTCGTTGTAACGGTTGGAAAATGTTAACTTTGTAGTGAAATTCACATTTTTGAGTTAAAATTAACATCTCTATCACATATTGTAACACAATTGGCGTGATTTGTCAATGTTACTTTTGCACATCGAACAGGAAAAAGAACAGTAATTTTTGGTGGGTTTGTGATTTATTTGACAGACTTCTTTGCTGCCGTGAGAGTGTTGGAAAGTAACATTGTGATTGTCATAGGTCCAACGCCGCCGGGAACGGGAGTGATATACGATGCTTTCGGCTCAACGCTTGCAAAATCAACGTCACCCGTGAGCTTGCCGTCCGCACGGCGATTCATTCCCACGTCGATAACAACAGCACCATCTTTAACCATATCGCCTGTGATAAAGTCCGCCTTGCCGATTGCAACAACGAGAATGTCCGCGCGACGTGTAACCTCTGCTAAATCCTTGGTTCTCGAGTGACAGATGGTAACAGTTCCATTAGCGTGGAGCAAAAGCATCGCCTGAGGCTTTCCAACAATGTTGCTTCTGCCGACAACAACACATTCCTTGCCCGAAACCTCAATGCCGCTTTTCTCAAGCAGTACCATAACGCCTGCAGGTGTACAAGGCAGAAAATCGTGATTGCCGATCATTATCTTGCCGACATTAACCTCATGGAAAGCGTCAACATCCTTTTTCGGATCAATATTCTGAATGATAACCTCATCATTAAGATGCTTCGGCAGAGGAAGCTGTACAAGTATGCCGTGAATCTTGTCGTCAGCGTTAAGCTTGTGAACAAGAGCAAGTAACTCTTCCTCAGTGGTTGCCTCGGGAAGCTCGTAAACCTCCGAATGGAAGCCGACCTCCTCACAGCCCTTTTTCTTATTCTTAACGTATACCTTGGACGCAGGATCCTCGCCGACGATGATTACGGCAAGTCCGGGTGTTATACCCCTTTCTTTAAGTGCCGCACATTCTGCCGCGATGTCCGCACGCACCTCAGATGCGATTTTCTTTCCGTCAATTATGTTTGCCATTGGTTTTATCCTCCTTTGTA
Source organism: Candidatus Flemingiibacterium sp. (assembly GCA_045588895.1). Classification (GTDB taxonomy): domain Bacteria; phylum Bacillota; class Clostridia; order Oscillospirales; family CAG-272; genus Flemingiibacterium. The sequence continues at coordinate 257 of JAZNFB010000206.1, read as the reverse complement.
GTTGTATGTGTAAATGAATTTGTGTATGGGAATTACGCGGCTTTTTTGAAAAAAGCCTGGCAAAAAACTTTAATATACGCTATCGCTTCACAGGTCGTCTGCATAAACGCTTCGAGCGTGCTCTCGGTAGTCGGGAACCCTCCTCACTCCGGCTCCTCCGCCTCCGTTCGGTATCCCAACGACCGTTTAGCGGTAACTGCTTATATTATCACATTAATACTCTTAACTGCATAAAAAGCAGAAATGAAGCCACTGAG
>JAZNFB010000205.1:0-3796 GCA_045588895.1 Candidatus Flemingiibacterium sp. | reverse complement strand
ATACTTCATGTTTCTCGTTCTTATAGAAATCGCCCCTCTCTTCCCACACTTCACAAGGGTGCAGCGAATGTAACACCTCGTTATTGATAACACATTTATGCCTATCCTGACCCGTTTCGGTCTTGATAATTAAGCAATGCTCACAGCTTCGGCAGGTGTATGTTGTGTCGCGATCTTCCATGTATCTCACCTCCCACGGAATATCTTTTGTAGCTCCGTAAACAATAGCCCAGCCGAAGAGAGCTATTGCAAAGCAAATTATTACGATTATGATTGTTGCAATCACTCTTTCACCTTACCTTTAAACCATTCATTAAACAAATTTGAGCATTCGGGACACATATTTAATTTCTGTTCTGTCATATCGCCGCATATTGTATAAGTTTCAGCAATTCCAATAATCGGATATTCAGGTTTATCAAAATACTTTCCGCATTTATCACATTTGTATGCTTTTGACATATTTAATCTCCTTTCGGTGGTTCAGGCAGCGGCATCCAGTGGGTAATATTACACGCAGATGCATCGCAATCGTCAATACTGCCTGCCCAGTCACACTCATCATCTATCAAATCATGTACAAGCACTACAACTCCCATACGATTATCTCTATACGGAGTTTTTGCGATAACTAAAACGCTTTCACTTTCCGTAAGTTGCACAAGCCCGTCATCGTAGTACGGTTCGCTTTTTGTCATCGGCAATCTCTCATCAACGCTTATCCATTCAGGCATTGTTGCTCACCTCTTCCGAATATGCTCTTATTTTTGCAGTCAGTTGGTTCATCGCCGCTGCTGCTTCCTCCAAACTCTTATTAAAAATACAAATTGATTTAGAAAAGCGAATTTTAATGTACTCGCTCGGGCATATTTTGTAAGCTAATTTCTCTAAACTCAACACAATAAAAAACTTGCAAAGGATTTTACGCATCGCCGCTCACCTCCAACAGCTCGGGGTTGTCGTAAATGTTGCCGATGATTTCGCAATAGCTTGCTTCGACAAGTGTTCCACAATCGCTGTCGTATTCGTTAAAAGGATAAAAACAACCATCATTGTATTCTACAACTTTGATTTCTCCCTCTTTAAGCCAATGCGGCAGGTCGTTGCCTCCAAGTTTGATTATATCCCCCTCGAAAATCTTCTTGCCGTTCTTGTCGGTCAAGCCTGTGAACTGTCCGACTGTTGAGGGGTTAACGGGGCATTTTACGAACACCGTACCGCGATGCTCCATAATGCTGTGTAAATTCGGGTCTATACTATCATCACAAACATAGCCACCGTAGTGCCATGCGCCACTGTCATCGTTTCGTTTGCCACGGAATAATATTTCACGCATTGTTATGCTCCTTTCCGTCCATCTTTGCACCGCAGTTGGGGCAGTAGTTCCATTCATCGTTATTACTGTAGTAGATGAATTTACAATTCGAGCAAGCTCTTTCATTTTTTCGCTTTCTCCACCGCCCCTGCGGCCGGCAATCTTCGGGGTTGATGGTGGGCATCGTGTCAATGTATTTCAGGATAACGGCTTGATAGCATTTGACAGCTTCTTCCGCTAAACCACTATCGCCCGAGACCTCAATAACATTTTCCGTTATGTCCTTTATCAGCACATCAGCATCAATCAGCCGCATTATCAGCCCTCCTCTCGCCGTAGGAGCAATAATCATCTGAAAGAGCAAATATCTTGTATACAGTGAATATATGCTTTTCTCGGCTAAACTCTTCAACGGCTTCACTTATACGTTGCCACTCTTTTTTTGTGGTAATGCGTCTTGCTTTCATTTTGTTTCCTCCTGATTATTTCACTTAATAAGACTCTGAAAAGCCTCCCTGCTTCATGCAATCGGGGTAAGGGCAGTTGAAACAATCTTCTGTGCAGCCGTGATATGAAGTGCTGTATCTTTTTATTCCAGTTTTTGAAACTCGCTTTTTGACCGCTTGTTCGGTTCTCCTGAGTCTTTCCGCTATTTCCTCAACGGTCATTTCCGTTTGATATAGTTCTTTAAGCAGCTTATCTTCCTCAGGAGTCCAATAGTTGATTGGCATTGTTATCTCTCCCTACCATCCATTATCCGAAGCAATCGGCGTTCTCTGTCGGTGCCGTTCTTTTCTATGTCTGACAGAATATGCCACGCTCTCCGGTATCTGCGTTCGCCCTCCGCATAGAACTTATACGTGATAGAGTCTTTTGTATAAGCATCTCTGATTTGCTTTAATTCAATCAAAGCATACGCAGAATCAATCTGATTGAACATTTCTCTCCCGACTAATCCGCACAACGCTTGATAACAGTTGAGTTCTATCGTATTGGCTGATTTAGGCATCGGCGAAAACTCTTTGGATAAGCTGTATATTTCATCAAATGTCATTTTTATTCCTCCCAGTAACGGCTTGAAACGGCTGTGTAACGGATTTGTAACGGGTAAAAACCGCATGATTAAGCCTTGTAACGGGTGTAACGGCTTTTTTATGTATTGTCTATAAGACAAAACACATATAACTTTTATCGATTTAATCGCTTTGTGTATGCTTAAAATATTTATAAGGTGGTATGTTTTTACCCGTTACACCCGTTACAGCCGTTACAAAACATCGTTATTTTCATCAAATTGCCCTCCAACGTCAGGCATGATTACTTTTACACATCGAGCAATTCTGCCGTTTATTCTGTCGGTGCTTGTTCGCTCATTTTTGCCGTGTATCGCAAGATTGTGTTGACACATCCAACTCAAAAGAGCATTGTTGTTAAAGCCTGCATCTGCGCAAATTCTGTCAAAAACTGCTTTTATGATAGAAACATGAGTTGGGCAGCTCTTGCCCCAAACTTCCGAATCGCCCGAATCGCCGCAGAATTTATTGCCGTTTGCAACGACGTATTCACAGATGTATTCGTATCCTCGCTGATTGACGGAAACGGATGCTTTGTCTTGTAAGAACTCCGATATATCCTCTACTGTCAGAGCGGCGTTATCCTTAAAAATATATACCGTAGCAATCGCATCTGCTGTCAAAATAGCCGCCGCCGCCATTGCTTGCTTTTCAGTGGTATCAGATTTGCACAGTTCGTCATAAAAGAAATTAAACATATTTCGGGCGGTATCAAGGATTTCATCGTCTTGCAGTAATTCCGTGAACAGCTTTCCGGCGTGTCCGTAGTTCTTTTTTACGACATCAACAGTATGTCTCGGATCATCAAACAGCTTATCAAGGCATTCAATCTCAATTATTCGGTTGACTACGCCGCCGCCAGAGGAACTACCCGTTATCGGCATCTCACCGTTTGTCAGAATACAGTTTGCCCATGTCGGAGCCTTATCAACGCCACCGAGCTTATTTCCTCGTGTTTTGCCTACACCCTCGGCGAGCTTCATTACATCTTCGTCAAAGCCTTTGCGACTTGAGATCATCTGAAATTCATCAAGTATAAGGGGCATCGAATTACAAAAAGCTGCAGATTTTTCCATTCCAACAGATGTCGAATTGAATGTATGAATATATCTGCCCATTTCAGGAGAAGCCCACACAGACGCAGCCAACATCAAAGCTACCGTCTTGCCTGCCTCGGTGCCGCCCCATAAGTGAACGAAGAATGGCAAGCAAGAAAGCGGCTTGACCGCCGCAGATGCAAACGAAGCGGCAAGTATTATTCTTGCAGGAACTCTGCCTTTGCGGATTTTTTTGTATATCTGCACAAAAAATGGGGAAGAAATTAAAATCTCCCCCCATTTCTTATTGGCACATTTGCACTACAGCAATCATATAATTAAATTTTTCGCGCTTTTGAGTTCATCGTCAC
>JAZNFB010000204.1:0-2239 GCA_045588895.1 Candidatus Flemingiibacterium sp. | reverse complement strand
ACAAGCGTGTTATCGGTCAGGACGAGGCGGTCAGACTTGTTACAGAAGCGATACAGCGCAGTCGTGCCGGAATTGCCGATCCAAACCGTCCGATTGGAAGCTTTATGTTCCTTGGACCGTCGGGTGTTGGTAAAACCGAGCTTGCAAAATCGCTTGCCGAGTGTCTTTTTGATGACGAACACAATCTTGTCCGCATTGACATGACAGAATATATGGAAAAGTTCAGTGTTTCACGTCTTATAGGCGCACCTCCCGGATATGTCGGATATGACGAGGGCGGTCAGCTCACCGAGGCAGTACGCCGTAAGCCATATTCGGTTGTTCTCTTTGATGAGGTTGAAAAGGCGCATCCGGATGTATTCAATATTCTTTTGCAGATACTTGATGACGGACGTGTAACCGATAGCCAGGGAAGGACGGTTGATTTTAAGAATACTGTCATCATCCTGACCTCAAACCTCGGAAGTATGCATCTGTTGGATGGTATTGGTGAGGACGGCGAGATATCGGATGAAGCGAGAAGCCGTGTAATGAATGAGCTTCGTGCATCGTTCAGACCGGAGTTTTTAAATCGTCTTGATGAGATAATCATGTTTAAGCCGCTGACAAAAGCAAATCTCACGGGTATTATTGATAATCTTATTGAATCGCTTTCATCCCGTCTTGCGGAGCGGTCTCTTTCACTTTGCGTGAGTGATGCTGCAAAATCGCATATCATCGATGCAGGCTATGATCCGGTTTACGGTGCACGTCCGCTTAAGCGTTATCTGCAGAGTGCTGCTGAAACTCTCATTGCAAAGGAGATTCTCCGCGGCGAGATTTCACAGGGTTCAACGCTGGTACTTGACGTGCAGGACGGAAAGCTCATTTGCAGGGCAGAGCCTCCGACGGCTATAACTAAACAGTAAACAAAAAAGAGCAGGAAATCAAACCTGCTCTGAATTTTTATATCTGCCGAGGGCATTGCCGGCGAAGGTACCGATTATTTTTTGTCCCTCGTAATTGTAGTGACCTCTTGCCTTGGGGTTCATATAGCTCGGAATCTTCGTCAGTTGCTCGGTTACGGTCGTGAGCATGATGAAATCATCGTTTTCTTCGCAAATTTCCTTTTGTGCATTGATGATTTCAAAGTCATATTTGACTCTGTCCTCGCTGACAAGAATAGCGAATTGACCGACTTGAATCATGCCGAATTTTTCAATGCCGAGATCGGCGCGCAGGGAAGCATTAAGCATCTCGAGTTGACGCTTGTATTCTTCCTTGGGCATTCTCTCAAGCGCATTGCTCTCGCCCTGAAGCCAGACGAAATATATGTGCTCGGGATGAACCTTCTCGATTGCTGCTTTGGCTTTTTTTGCGAGAATGTTATATGCGCCGCCGCCCTTTTGCCAATACTCAATTGTGGTCGCACCCTTTGCCGCGTGTACAGCCACGACATTTCTGCCGGTTACTTCAATGTATGCTCTGCAGAAATCGGGAAGCATACTTGCCGATATGTAATCATTGGTAATGTCATGACCTGCAAGAGTTGCTGTCGGATCACGCCACAGGGATTGAGGCTCAACCGAGTAGTCAAGCGGAAACTCATTTCCGTCAAGGTCAAGATTTTCGCCAACCGGGTGCTTGAGCGGCACAAGCGAATCGCTTAAAAAACGGTATTCAAACGCACCGTCCACGGGATTGTTTTCAGCCGGGAAGGAATCCGTTTGTCCTTGCATATTGCTTTGTCCACCGAATATGATAAGATCTGCGTTCTTCATTTGTGTCCTCCGAATTATGCGTGCTCAACTATCCAATCTGCGATAGGACCGGGATTAGTTGGGAAGCCGTGAGGATGGTGTCCCTGCATATTTCTCTTCATAATTGTGAGAAGTCCGGGATGATCTGCATAAAGCTCCTCAAGCATCTCACCGTTTTCGCCGTATTCAACAACGGTGTCGTCAGTTCCGTAAACCATGAGTACGGGAATCTTGTTTTCGATCACGATGGGAGCTTTGTTAATCGGGTGATTATCAAAATTGTGAAGTGCCGCTCTTGTGATGCCCGGATAAGCGAGGACAAATTCATTAACCCAGCAAGCATCGTTATGAGGATTATGTTTACCCGGGACGCTGTGGAAGCTGAGTACAGGAGCTTCAATGAACATACACTGAACAAGCTCGGGATAAGCACCGGCAAAATTCATGGAATGTGCACCGCCAAGACTCATGCCAACAGGGATACATTTTTTGTTAAGACC
>JAZNFB010000203.1:0-5496 GCA_045588895.1 Candidatus Flemingiibacterium sp. | reverse complement strand
AGGTTGCCGAAAAATACGGCGTGAAGCTCAATTTTGTCACGTCATCACGTACAGTGGAAGCACCTCTTGCAAAAACCTCAAAAATGTTTGATATCATTTCGCCGATTCTTGATGCGGATGTTATCGTTAACCTCGCCAAGCTGAAAAGTCATTCGCTGACCGGCTACAGCGGTGCGATTAAAAATTATTTCGGCACTGTTCCCGGTATAACCAAGTTTGAAATGCACGCAAGATTTCCCGATTATAACGTTTTTTCCTCAATGCTTGTTGACCTTTGTGAGATGCTCCATGGAGAGAAGCCAACCTTCAATATCCTTGACGGCATACTTGCAATGGAGGGCAACGGTCCGACGGGCGGTGAGCCGAGAAAGCTCGGATGTCTGATTTCGGGCGTTAATCCGTTTACCGTGGACATGATCGGTACGTCAATTATCAAGACAGACGGCATAATCATGCTTGATGAAGGCGTACGGCGAGGATACTGTCCCGATAGGGCGGAGGATGTAACGCTTATATCTGATGAAACACTCGCCGATTTCACTGTCAGTGACTTCGCAAAGCCTGATACGACCAAAAGAAAAGGCAGAAGCTCACTTCTTGCAAAGTTACCCACAATGTTCGGCGGACGGCTCAACTCATGGTTACAGCCGCGTCCCGTAATCAATAAAAAGCTGTGTGTCGGCTGTGGCGAATGTGAAAAAAGCTGTCCTAAGCACACAATAGCGATCCGCAAAAACCGAAAAGGCAAAAAACAGGCGCATATCATTGATGAAGCCTGCATCAAATGTTACTGCTGTCAGGAGCTATGTCCCTTTAAGGCAGTGAAGATTAAGAAAAATCCGATAATAAAACTGATCGGAGGATAAATTTTGAGTATTAAAACGACATCATGCCCAGCACCTGCGAAGATAAATCTTTATCTTGAAATTAAAGCAAAACGGCAAGACGGATATCATGATATTGAAAGCGTTATGCAGACGGTTGGTATATTTGATATACTGACGATTTCAAGCTGCCCCGGCGAGGGAAAAACTATATCCGTTGAATGTACCGACGAATCTGTACCGTGTGACGAGACGAATCTTTGTCACCGTGCCGCAAAGCTGTTTTTTGAAGCAGCCGGGATTGATAACTACAATGCTTCTATAAAAATTGAAAAGCATATTCCGATGGCGGCCGGACTTGGCGGCGGAAGCTCGGATGCGGCGGCTGTCCTCATTCTTCTTGACGAGCTTTACGAAACAGGATTTACGCGGTTACAGCTCTGTGAGATCGGTTCTGAAATCGGTGCTGACGTGCCATTCTGCATAATGCAGGGAATCAGCGTCACCCGTGGAATCGGCGATGTATTTTCACCTTGTGCTTGTCTTCCCGAATGTTATTTTGTAATAGCGTGTGCAGGGGAGGGTATATCAACGCCATGGGCATACAAACGGCTTGACGAAATGTACGACTTTGATGCGCGTGAGGTGTCTGCAGAAGCTTTTACGGCGGCACTTGAGAGCGGAGAGCTTGGCTGTATCGTTTCGGCTATGACAAATATATTTGAGTCAGCAGTTCTGCCTGTGCGAGAAATGGCACGACGTATACGTGATATGCTCACAGAGTGCGGCGCAGAAGGTGCAATGATGAGCGGAAGCGGACCGTCGGTTTTCGGAGTTTTCAAAACAGAGCAGAAGGCAAGGCTCGCTGCCGAAAAACTCAGCGGTGAGGGCATCATCGCCTATACTTGTAAGCCCTATTATCCTGCAAAATAAAATTTGCGGGTGGGAAATATAAATTTTGAATCGCTAATATGCGAGAAAGCGGAGATTAATTATGAAATCAACCAAACTCATTGCGCTTATGTTGGCATCGGCCCTCGTTTGCGCACAGCTCGCTTCATGTTCCGAAGCAGACAAAGATGGAGTTGACACTACAAGTAATTCAGAGGATACAACAGAAGCTGACGTTACCGGGGCAACTGACGGCTCTGGCGATGATACCGCGGAGGACGAAAATCTTCCCGGCTACAGCAAAGGTCTTGACGCAAATGGCTTCCTCAAGGGAATCAAGGCAACAGATTATGTATCTCTTCCACCATATAAGGGAATTGATATTGACAAGTCTCTTGTTGAGGTGGACGAGGCAGATGTTCAGGCAGAGATCGATCAGATTCTTGCAAGATATGAAACATATGTTGAGATCACTGACGCTGATGCAACTATCAAGGACGGCGATACGGTTAATATTGACTATGTCGGTTACGTTGATGAGGTTCAGTTCGACGGCGGTAACACCGGCAAGCTCGGAACGGACGTTACCATTGGTGTAACCAAGTACATAGACGATTTCCTTGAGCAGCTTATTGGTCATCATCCGGGCGAATCGTTTGATATTTATGTAACATTCCCCGAGGATTACGGCAACGAGGAACTCAACGGTAAGGACGCAAGATTTGCTATCACCATCAATCACATTCACGGCGATATTATCGAAGCTGAGCTTAGTGACGAAATTGCAAGAGATTACGGCTTTAACAGTGTTGATGAGCTGATTGAGGATATCCGCGAGTTCCTTCTCGGCAACGAAAGATTCTATTTCTATCTTGAAGTTATAGAGGGTGCTGAATGCAGTGAGGTACCGCAGGCTGTTATCGACTATATCAAGAATATTGATATGCTTTCCATTGAGGAAACTGCTATGTCGTACGGTTATACTGCAGAGGATTATATTCTCCTGATGGGCGGCTATGAAACCATCGAAGATTACTACGCCGAAGTGCAGGAGCAGTATGAGGAAGAAGCAAAGAATTATCTTGCTGCACAGGCTATAGCCGAGATTGAGGGTATAATCGTTACAAGCGAGGAGGTTGCCGAAGATTATTCCGCTTATATTGAAACCTACGGCGAGCCTTACCTTAAGCAGTTCATTCTCTTCCAGCACCGTATTCCCGCTTTCATTGCAGAGAACGGTAATGTTGTTGAGAACGTGAACGCAGACGTTACTGAATAATATATACGTTTTATAAAAATGAAACCGCTTCATTAAACCGAGGCGGTTTTGTTATTTTTAGACGTTCAGCATTGACCACACATATGCAAAAGAATACACCGGTAAAACAAAAAAACCACCCCGTTTTTTCGAGATGGTTTTGCTCATTTTGAAGCGATTATTCTGCAAATTCCACAGCGGCGAATCCAAACGGCTCAATGCGGCTGAGTGTTATAACACCGTCAGAGAGCTTTGCTTCACATCCGATTGTTGAAACGATACGTGCATTTTTGTTATCGAGACGGATGGTAGGCTCTTCAACGGAATCTATGCAGAAGTTCCAGAGTGCAACCGCAGTTTTGTTATCCTTTCTCTTTGCAATCGTATAGAGGTGAGGTGCGGTGCAAATGGTAAAGCCGTATGTTTTGCCGAGATAGGGAAGAACTCTTTTAAGCTGATCGGCTCTTGAATAATCTCTGAAAAGATTGTCCGGCATAACTCCTCCGTCAAACGCGAACACAAGGAATCTTTCTCCGTCTGCGTTTTCATATGTATATGAGCCGACGATATCGTTTCTGTCGCCTGTATAGATGATATTGTGTACCGGTGAAGAAAGTGTCATTCCGGTGGCATCGTAGGTTATGAATCTGCTTTCCACCTTTGCAATGTCCTTTATTGTAAGCTCATACGCAAAGCCGCTCACCGGTATCATTTCGTTATCTATAGCAAAGTTTTCAACAGCGATGTGCATACGGTCGCCTTTTTTAACAAGACCGACGTCAATGCCGCGTTCCGTAAGTATTTCGGCAGCTCTTGCATCGAGGATAAGACCGTTCTTAAGTGCCTCTCTTGGAAGATATTTTGCATTTTCACCGAATACTATGCCGACTGTATCCGCATCACCGTATACACCGGGGACAGATGCCGCCGCAAGCATACGTGATGTGTAGGGTAAGCCGAGAAATTCAACACTTTTTTCAGTTGTGAGATAGGTGGGAATATCTGAGTTTTCATAATTGCCGAGGTATTCAAAAATACGTACTCCGATACATTCTTTATCGGCGAACATCTTATCTGCCTTTTCATATATGGGAAGATTTTTGATGTGTATGTCGCAGTATCCGGTTTCGTGTCTCTCGGATGGGGTATATTCCATCATGTATTTGAGGATTCCGTCCGAGCCGCCGCTGATACGAAGTGCCTGGTCAAAGCCCTCGAGATAATTCGCAGGAGATATCCAACGTGGACGCGGCCATGTGTCACCCTCGCCGAAAGCTTCTGTGTTTTTATCGTCTTCACCTCTGAGGCTCACTTGGAATCTCGCAAACTCAATTATATCCTGTATGGCGAAACCACTGAGTCCGTCCCTTCCAACCCAAAACGGAGCACCGCAAAGACGGAAGAAGGGCTTTGTATTTCCGGCAAGGATCTTTGAAAGCTCATACGGGGTTATTCCGTCCTGACTCCATGAGCAATAGGATGAGCAGAATCCAAGGCGTACGTGAGGCGCAACCTTATCAAGTGCCTCTCTCATCTCGCTTGCAAAAAGCTCGAAAAAGTGTCTCTTTGATTTGATCCATGCGGAGCGGTATTTGTTTGTGCTGCCTTCAATAAGCTTACCGTCGAGCGTTTCAAGAGTTACCTTTTCGCCGAGAAGCTCACTCATATATGCAAGGTGATTATCACAAACACATCCGACGCTGCCTGCCTGATTACCGTAACGGAAATCGTCGTCAAACATAATCAGATCAACGCCGCAGTCTGCAAGCTCGCAAAGGTATTCTGCATAAAGCTTTCTGAAATCAGAATCCGACGGACAGACCGACTGGCTCGATTCCTTGCCGGAGATTGTGCGCATACGAAAAAACCCTGAGTCTGCACGAACATCCATGAATGTCCATGTCCAAGCTCCCACCTCGAAGCCTTCATTGTGCAGATACTCACAGCTTTCCTTCAGTGAAGCGAGGAGGAGCTTTCTTTTGTCGTGATCAAAATAATACGGTCCGATGCCAACCATTACGCGGCTGACTCCCATTTCGTGCAGGGTGTTAACGACCTTCTTTTTATCAGAGAGATTGGTGAATGTGAAGGTGTCTATCGGGACGGTGTAGTTGTACATATTTGTTTTCTCCTTGTGGTTGTCGGTGAACTGTGCCGAATTTATTTATAGTATTATATCATTTTACTTTATGAAAGTCAATACGCATACGAAAAATGAAAGAAAAAAGCGAAAAAATGAAAGAAAAAACCACCCAATTAAGGATGGTTTATGTTGGTGACCCTATCCGGTCTACAGGCGAACACTCGTTTAGTGCGTTTTCTACGTCTGTGATTGTAATATTTACTCCGCTGTGACCGCCTCCGGAGGGGTCAAACACGATTTTTGCATGATCATCGTACAGGTATATGGCTACTACAAAGTTTTTTATAAGATCCTCACGGTATTGTGGATCATCTATGTTACCGTTACGGAATGACAGAAGAAATTCCTTTAGCTCACTTACATTAATCTCCGGTATATTA
>JAZNFB010000202.1:0-2416 GCA_045588895.1 Candidatus Flemingiibacterium sp. | reverse complement strand
AGAATCGTCATACCCTACTGCACAAGAAAAAGCCGAGCTTTCGCTCGTCTTTTTCTCGATATTGGTATCAGAAGTGTTTTCCCTCACTGGGACGGTCTTCACCTTCGCCGATGTAGTCTTCTACCGGTCTGTCATCGATCTCGGTTGGTGTGTCATTCTCGAAGGGATTCGGCTGACCGCCGATCTGCGGCTTGGACTCCGCAAGGCTTTGGTCGCCTTCGTCGATGCATTCGACGGTGTCTTCTTCCGGTTCGGTAACGCTTTCTTCCGTAACTGTTTCCTGAACTACGGGCGCTTCTTTCTTTGGCGCTTCGGTCGTTGTTGATACCTCCGTCACCTCGCCCACAAACGCCGTTTCTGCGGTTGTTTCGTTGTCTTTGGGTACTTGCTCCGCTTGTACCGTTATCGCCGTCTGTGGCGGTTTTTCAGCGGTCACGTGCGGTTGATCTGCACCCTTTTGCGGTGCTGTGAGGAGTGTCATAATAAGTGAAAGGATGATGGTGATTAACTTTTTCATATATGTAATTCCTTTCTCTTATTCGATTTCCGTATTCATTATTTCGATGATGATCCTGGCTCCGAGCGTAAACCCTCTTACGAAAGCCTCCCGCTCTGCGATGCCGTACATCTCGTTGGTGCATTCGGTGAATTTTTCGAAGATCTCTTTCTCCTCGTCGTTCATCCGCTTTTGCAGGTCTTCTTCGTGCCTGACGATGTACCCGAGCAGCTCCGAATATGTACTGCCTTTTTTGAAGTCCCGCTCGCACGGACTGATGTTGCCGTACCACAGCTCTTCAAGTATTCCCATGCTTCCCACCTCGCTTTCCGATGCTTTCATCGATGATCACCGCCGCCAGCACCTTGCCGAACAGCTCGACCTTGCTCTCACCCTCGACGCACTCATAATCACTGAATCGTTCCAGCGCCATTTCGATGTGCTCCGGCTTCGCGTTGGGATAAAGCCTTTTTAGCTCCTCCGGCACCATAATGAGAGAGCGGTCCCGCCTCGGGAAATCCCGATTCAGAACCGCTCCGTTTAGGTTATTTACTTGTTTCTTCCGTGTCATATGCACTACCTCCTTTTCGTGGTAGCACACACAATATCACAGAAACGGACGGAAGTCCAGAGAGAATAGGAATGATTATTCAATATTTTTTCTTCTGTTCATGGCTTTAATTCTGGCTTCTTGTTCCATTTTTTGTGTAGGGTAAATTTGAGCACAAGGAAAATCTGCTGTACAGTCCCATTCCCACATAAAATGTTTAGGTAAAAAAGCTTCTACTTCTAATTGAAAATGCATAGCATCAGAAATATGTTTATCTGCAGAAGCACTATAGTGCTTTATGTAGTTGTCGCAGATCTGCCATAAAGCAATACCGTGTTTTTCCGCATACTGAACGGCTCCTCGTTGAAACCCAACAGTGGAAATGATAATTCCTTTATTAGCTCCGAGGCTTTGCAGCTTAGCATGCAGGTTAGTAACAACATCTCTCTTGACGCTATTAGAGTGCTTTTTGCATTCTATCAAAACCACATTTTTTGCACCCAATGCAGTATACTCTGCAATCACGTCAATTTGATACGTGCCATCATCAGATTCAATTTTTTGGTCGTGCTTAATGCTGAAATTTTGGAGATTTTCTCTTTCGGCATATGCTTTTAATGTTTCCATACAGAAAACTTCAAATTCAGTTGGATTAATTCTCGCATCCAATTCTCTATATGGATTCACATCTATATCCATGATGCTATCCTCCTTTATTGTAAGGTGTCAAACAAACTCTAATTAATAGTGCTATTAAACGCCTCAAAATTCGCAACCTCACGCTCGGTGTGGAATACCGCGTATTCGATCGTATCGAAGTAGCATAGATAGTCTTGCATCACCGTGTTGAACACTTTTGCCACGATCTTGGGCGGATTTCTGAACGCTCCGCATCCGAACGCTCCAAGGATCAGCACCTCGTTACCGTTTACAACAGCGGTCTCAAATATCCGCTTGATACGAGCAGTCAAAAGTTTCTCAAGTTCTGTCAGTGTTATTTTTGCTGCCGTATCTCCGGCAAACGGATTCATTGCATTGCTTGGGCGTTCACGCAGGTTCGGCGCCGCACAGGTAAGAATATTGACATTCCACCATTCGTCTTTTGGCAAGACCTCAGGAAAGCTCGTGTCGCTTTTGAATACGCACACATCCGGAGTATAAATGCAGTCATTGTTATATAACGGGTTTGCCGCCTTACGATGAGGTTTGTAGAATGCGTTCCACATCGTATCTGTATTCAAGCACGGATAAAGCGTCGTGCATCGACAAATGCATTCTTCCTGTGCAGAGGAACCGTTAACAACTCCACCGCCGGGATTTGTCGCCGAAGCAAAGTTCAGCACACAGACCTTCTTGCCTTGCTTGGCATA
>JAZNFB010000201.1:0-2460 GCA_045588895.1 Candidatus Flemingiibacterium sp. | reverse complement strand
CCGCGGCATTTACGCTTCTCGGAGATATGGCAAAAGCAGCTGTGTCAGTTCTTCTTGTCGGAACGCTGCTCGCCGGTGAAGCAGGCGCATATATCGCGGGACTTTTCTGTGTCCTCGGTCATTCATTTCCCTGCTATTACGGCTTTAAGGGCGGCAAGGGTATCGTTGTAACAGCAACAATGTTACTTTGCCTTGAGCCGCTTGTATTTCTAATTCTTTTCGCCATTTTTGCGCTTATCGTTCTTTCAACAAAATATCTTTCGCTCGGCTCAATTATCGGCATGATGATCTATCCCGTCCTGCTCAACCGTATGTATTTCACATTAAACGGCATTGAGGAGGGGGCTGTGCCGGCGATAGTTTCAATCCTCAATGCGGCACTTGTCGTCTGGCTGCACCGTGAAAATATCAAGCGTCTCTTAGAGGGCAAGGAAAACAAGTTCAGCCTTAAGAAAAAGGATAAATTCGTCAAAGCCGAAAAGGAATCCGAAGAAAATAAATAAGCAAACGAGGTAATAACCATGTCAGAGGACATCAAAAACACTGCAAAAGGCGGTATCTCCGTCGAAATCGAACACATATTTCCCATAATCAAAAAATGGCTCTATTCCGAAAAGGAAATTTTTCTGCGCGAGATTGTTTCAAACGCCTGCGATGCCGTTACAAAATTAAAGCGTCTTTCCTCACTCGGCGAGGCGCAGATCGAAGACGAAAATTACAAAATTACAGTCACTATAGATAAAGCCGCACGCACGCTCACCGTTTCCGATAACGGTATCGGCATGACCGAGGACGAGGTTCGCAGATATATCTGTCAGATCGCACTCTCGGGCGCACTTGAATTTATCGAAAAATATGAAGGCTCAGAATCGAAGGACGGCGCGGCTGACGGCATTATCGGTCACTTTGGTCTCGGTTTCTACTCTGCATTTATGGTCAGCGACACCGTTGACGTTATCACTCGCTCATACAAAAATGAGAGCGGCGTTAAATGGGTGTGCAGTGAAGCAGGCGAATATGAGATTACCACAGATTATTACCGTGCAAACCGCGGCACAGATGTCGTAATGCACATCATGGAGAGCGAAGACGAATTTTTGGATGAATACCGTATCCGCGGTATGCTCGAAAAATATTGCTCGTTCATGCCGGTTGAAATATATCTTGTAAACGAGGACGACGAGGAAAAGGCTGACGGTGATAAACCAGCAGAGGAACCGAAGCCGATAAACGATATCCATCCGCTTTGGCAAAAAGCACCGTCCGAATGTACCGACGAAGAATACGAACAGTTCTACCACAAGGTATTTAACGATTACCGTGAGCCGCTGTTCCATATTCATCTTAATGCAGATTACCCCCTCAACTTCCGCGGTATACTCTATTTTCCTCGTATCGCACATGAATATGACAGCCTTGAGGGTCAGGTCAAGCTTTACTATAACCAGGTGTTCGTTGCAGACAATATCAAAGAAGTTATTCCCGAATTTTTGCTGATGCTCAAGGGTGTTCTCGACTGTCCCGAGCTTCCGCTTAATGTGTCGAGAAGCTATCTGCAGAACAGCGGTTATGTTGCAAAAATTTCAGCACACATCGTCAAAAAGGTTGCGGACAAACTCTGCTCGATGTATAATCTTGAGCGCGAAAATTACGAAAAGCTCTGGGGAGACCTCAAAACCTTCGTTGAATACGGATGTCTGCGCGACCGTAAGTTCTATGACCGCGTAAAGGGTGCTGTTATTTACGAAACCACAGACGGAAAGTATGTAACGCTTGATGAATATCTTGAAAAAGCCAAAGAAAAGCACGAAAAAACCGTTTACTATACCGCCGATATCACGGCACAGGCGCAGTATATTTCCATGTTTGCCGCCGGGGGAATCGATGTTGTTGTTCTCGATAAGATGATCGACACACAGTTCATCAATATCGTTGAGCAGGAAAACGAGGGCGTTAAGTTCGTCCGTATCGACGCCGATGTTGCAGGTACACTCAAGGCAGACGGCAGTGCAGAAGCAAACGAAAAGCTTATCGAAATTTTCAAGGAAGTCAGCGGCAATAATGAGCTTAAAGTGAGCTTCGAGCTTCTTAAGAACGAAAAGATCCCTGCCGTGCTCAACATCTCCGAAGAAACCCGTCGTATGGAGGACATGATGAAGATGTACCGTATGTCGGGCAAGGATATGGGAAGCATGAAGTTCCCGACCGATGTAACATTCATCGTCAATGCGGCAAATCCGCTCATCAAGCGTCTTTCTGACACAGCCGAAGCCGATGAAGCAAAGGCAAAGAAGCTTGCAAAGCAGGTCTATACGCTTGCTCTCCTCGCACAGCGTCAGCTCACAGCAGATGAGCTTCAGGCTTTCCTTGCCGACAGCTTTGATATTCTTGAAAATATGTGATTTTTTATAAGGGGTCACGCGGCTTTTTTCAAAAAGCGACCGTACTCCCTATGCGCGA
>JAZNFB010000200.1:0-4773 GCA_045588895.1 Candidatus Flemingiibacterium sp. | reverse complement strand
TTCACAATACCTATTGAAATTGCGAAAAAATTATGTTATAATATGGTGTATAGTTTTATTTTACCATAAAATAATAATAAATGCAATAATTTACGGAGGAAAAATTATGAAAGTTTTAGTTGTAAACGCAGGCAGCTCGTCGCTTAAGTATCAGCTTTTCGACACCGCTACCTACGAAGTTGTTGCAAAGGGTATCTGTGAGAGAATCGGTATCGACGGTAAGATCACTCACAAAATGCCCGGCAAGGAAAATTATGTTGCAGAGCTTGCAATGCCCAATCACTCTGTAGCAACAAAAATTCTCGTTGACACTCTTGTTTCCGAGAAATACGGATGCCTTAAGTCTATGAGCGAGATCGAAGCTGTCGGTCACCGTGTCGTTCACGGCGGAGCTTACTTCTCTGTGTCTGTTCTCGTAACTCCCGAGGTTATCGAAAAGCTCAATAAGTGCATTGACTTAGCTCCTCTCCACACTCCAGCACACCTTATGGGAATCGAAGGTATCACAAACGAGCTTCCCGGTGTTCCCCAGGTTCTCGTTTTCGATACAGCTTTCCATCAGACCATGCCCGATTACGCTTGGATGTATCCGATTCCGTACGAAATGTATGAGAAATACTCCATCCGCCGCTACGGTGCACACGGTACATCTCACCGCTTCGTTGCAAATGAAATGTGCAAGATTCTCGGCAAGACCGAGGGCACAAAGATCGTAACCTGCCATATCGGTAACGGTTCCTCGATCTCCGCTGTTAAGGACGGTAAGGTTATTGATACATCGATGGGCTTCACTCCCCTTGACGGAGTTGAAATGGGTACACGCTGCGGCTCTATCGACCCTGCAATTGTAACATTCATCATGGAGCATGAGGGCTTCACCCCCGGAGAAATGAGCGACTTCATGAATAAGAAGTGCGGTTTCCTCGGAGTTTCCGGTCTTTCTTCGGACAGCCGTGATATCGAGGCTGCAATCCTTGAGGGTAACAAGCGTGCAGAGCTTGCTGCCAATATTCTTGCATATCAGGTTAAGAAGTACATCGGTATGTATGCCGCTGCAATGAACGGTCTTGACGCTGTTGTTTTCACAGCAGGTATGGGCGAGAACAATCCCGAGCTTCGTGAGCGTGCTTGCACCGATATGGACTTCCTCGGAATCAAGATTGACAACGAGCTTAATGCCAAGACTCTCCGTCAGCCTAACAATGTTAAGCTCTCGACCGACGAATCCAAGGTTCAGGTTTGGGTGCTCCCCACAAACGAGGAGCTTGTTATCGCTTCCGACACAGAAGCAATCGTTAAGGCTCTTTAATCTCAAATAAAACAATATAAAGGTGAATCGCTATGAAAAGATTACTGTCATACATCGTTCCAACGGCTTGATGACAAAGCTTTTCGGATGCGGTTCACTTTGTTTTGAGGATAACAAAATGAAAAAAATCATTGCGATAATTATGTTAAGTGTCCTTCTGTTTTCCCTTGTCGGATGTAAAGATGAACAATTGTCAGAGGTGCAGTTAACTGACATGATAGACGAGGGCGTTACGGAGTCAGGAATTAGGTGGCAAACAGACGGTCATACCCTTGTGATCTCCGGTGACGGTCCGATGGATGATTATAAATTGATTTTCAATTCTTCTCTTGATATATACACGGGCGATACTCCTTGGAAGCAATACTCGAGAAGAATCAAAACCGTATACATAGGCGAGGGCGTTACAAGCATAGGTAAACGTGCATTTTACGGCTTCAAAAATCTCAATGTGATAACCGTTCCGAGCAGTGTTACAACCATCGGCTCATCGGCATTTTGGGGATGCAAATTGCTTAGTGAAATAACAATTCCATCAAACGTAACCGCAATTGCTGATTGGGCATTTTTTAACTGTGCGGCAATTGAAACGCTGACCATCCCCGAAAACGTGACTACTATTGGTAATTGGGCGTTTTCAGGTTGGAAATCAGAGCAGACAATAACTATAAACGGCAAAGAAGCAGCCGCTGACGGATGGAGCATAAATTGGATGGACGGCTGCAGTGCAAATATAGTATGGAATCCATAATATTTTGAGATATACACATTAATTCAGGAGATTATTCAAATGAAAAAAATTCTCTCCATAACCATCGCCGCACTGCTGCTGTTTGCCGGCTGCGGAAATAATGACACACTGCAATCGCCGGACAACCTCAATGCCGAAACAGAGCCGATAACCGCAGACGGCATCGACAAGGGCTGGCAGCATGATAAAACGACAAAATATGTGAGCATTTCTTACAACGCTTACGGTCAGCCGAGCACCTTTGCTGTTTCTGAATCTCCCTCGGTCAGCGTTGACGGCGGAACACTTTTCGAATACAGATTTTTCTCAGATAGGCGTTACACAGAAGCCTCATCTATTCGAAGATTCACCCTTAATGGCAGACAATCGATTGTCGTCATTCCGGATGAACCGCTTGAGGGCAACCCAACCGTTTGGCGCACGGAGTTTTTTGAGGCGTTTGACACGGTTGATAAGGCATTACTTGAAAAGGGCTGGCATATTGTTTACCATGACGTCAGCGATATGTACGGATCCCCGGATTCGCTTACTATGATGCACGAGTTTCAGGATTTTGTGACAGTCGCTCTCGGACTTTCGGATAAACCGGTTTTATTCGGCTTCTCACGCGGCGGACTTTATGCAGTAAACTATGCGGCAGAGTATCCCGATTCTGTCGGCGGAATTTACCTCGATGCGCCCGTACAGGATATCCGTGATTGGCCCTGTCGTGATGACCTTATCGGCACATTTGAGCGAAATCAGTGTATGAGCATATACGGTCTTACCGATGAAACACTTCCCTATTTTGACGGCAATCCTATTGATAAAGCTGAGCAAATCGCCCATATTCCCCTCATAATCGTTGCCGGACTTGCCGATACAACGGTAGTCTGGGAGAAAAACGGAGCAATCACCGCAGAGCGTGTAAAAGCGGCAGGCGGTCACGTTAAAACCATTCTGAAAGAGAATTGTGAACATCATCCGCACTCACTTGACGATCCGACTCCAGTGGTTGAGTTTATTGAAAAATACTGTATGTGAATAAAAAATCGGCAGAGAAGCTAACCCCTCTGTCGATTTCTGTTTTATCTGTAGCCTTCAAAAATTTGCTGTGCAACCCACTGATTGACCTCGGGAGTATAGTGAACAACGTCGCTGCGAAAAATTCCGTTTCCAACTATATCAGGAACATAGTGCGGCGCATTTCTGACATCAAATATTGATATATCTTCATTTTCCGTGGCTAATTTCTCGAAAACACTATTGATAAAATTCATTTTGTTAAGCTGCACGCCTGATGGGTCGTCGCGAAGCTGTCTTTCATAACAGACAAGACGATGCAGTACCGTTTCTGTGTTTTCACCTAATACCGAAGAAAATTCCGAAATCATTTTTTCATAAAGAGGCTTAAGCGCTGATTCAAGTTCCGCATCAGATGCAGTTACATCGTTCTCGCCGCCTCGCCAATGCATTTTTATAGCTTCAGGAATTTTTCCAAGTGCAAAAAGGCTTTTGCGAACAAGTGAAAGTATATGCAACGTGTATGGGTACAGCGAGATTTTTACTTTTGTCGGCGCACCGGGAATCAATATTTTTTCGTACTCGGGATTCCACATATATCCCTGGGTTATTCCCTGTGCACCTATCGCAATATGAACGATAAATAAGTCGGGCAATTCCGAACTATTGCCTGTATCGATCTCTCCCTGCCATATTTTCGCAAGCAGGTTTGCAACGGAATATGTATCGTCCTGCTGTTCTGCAAGATTCATACCTGCGCTTGTATATCCCGTCCAATTAAGAGTGTCATTATCAAAGCTCTGATTGAGTTCACGGCTTAAACCGAAAACATTTTTCATCGGCACGGTTATTTTATCCTCATCCTTCATCGGCACACCGTGACCAACCGCATTTGACTGACCTAGTAAAATGAAAACTGCCGCTTTGTTGTTGTGATCTTTCATAGCAACCTCGTGTATATGCTTTTCAATAAACAACGGAGCAGTCACAGCTTTACCGAAACCGCTCCGTATTAATTTATCTATTACTTGCTCTGAACAAGATGGAACGCAAAGCCTACAATCTCATCCGCAAAGTAAACTGCAGCGAGATTTCCCTTTGCATCAAATTTCTTCGATGCTTCGTTAAACTTAACGCCCATATTTTCAAAGTAGAATATTGCACGATCGATAAAGTTTGTGCCAATAGCAATGTGACCGTTTGCGCCGAGATAAGGCTCATACATAAGCTCGATCTGACCGCCTGCAAATGCACTGCTGTTACCGTGCTTACCTGCAAAGCCGAACATGGTTTCGATAAGCGAAAGCGCCTTACCTGCCTGCTCCTTGTTTTCGCAGTTGATACCGATATGCTTCACTTCAAAGCCGAGCATCTGCATTACAGCGTTACGTGTAAGCTCGGTAATCTTATCCCATTCTCCTGCATTCATAAGATCAGCAGACACCATGTAGCTTCCGCCGCAAGCAAGGATCTTACCAAACTTGAGATAAGAGAGGATGTTCGATTCGTTAAGACCGCCGGTCGGCATGAACTTGAGGTTGCCGTAAGGTGCGCTCATCGCCTTGATCATGGGAAGTCCGCCTGCAGCCTCTGCCGGGAAGAATTTAACAACGTCAAGTCCAAGCTCAAGTGCTGCTTCAATGTCGGAGGGATTTGCACATCCGGGAGTTATCGGCACACCGATGTCATTACAATGCTTGACAACCTTGGG
>JAZNFB010000199.1:0-2345 GCA_045588895.1 Candidatus Flemingiibacterium sp. | reverse complement strand
TACACGCCTTGAGGAATCATCCATCATAATATCGCCGAAGGTATATACAGAACGCTGATTTTGTTCCGTTTTTTCGGTTGTCTGCGTACGACGTAATAACGCCTTGACTCTGGAAACAAGCTCCATTATGCCGAATGGCTTTGCAAGATAATCGACAGCGCCCATATCAAGTCCTCGAACCTTGTCAAGCTCGGTTGTTTTTGCCGTAACCATCATTATCGGTATTTTGCTTGTACGCTCACTCGAGCGAAGCTTACGAAGCAGTGTGAGACCGTCATCACCGGGAAGCATGATATCGAGCAGTATCAGCCTCGGAAGCGAATCCTCAAGTGCCGCCATTAAAGCCTCACCGTCTGCAAAGCCGCAGACGTCATATCCGCTGTTTTTGAGAGCATAGCTTTCCATTTCACGGATGTTTTCATCATCTTCAACGATAAATATCATAAAATCCTCCTTAAACCGCATTTCACGGTGTCGCTTTTTGCGGTTACCCGCCGTCTTTTAAAAGCGCATTTTACAAAAAATTTTCATATACATCATAATCATACTATTTTTATGTATTATTTGTAAGGTGTTCTGTGTAAAAATTTCGTAAATTCCATGTCAGGATAGACACCTGCGAAAAAGCAGGTTGACATCAATCCAAAAATATGTTATACTATCTGTGAACAAATACTTTTCTATAAAAGCAAACCCAACATCGGCGAGACACAATTGACAATTGTTTAATGAGGGATGATTAATTATGGTGAAAGCAATAACCAAAGCTCTTAATTTATCCATTGTAATTTTATTGATTATGTCATTATCAGGATGTAATCATATTACCTCAAATATAAATAAAGATCAAGAAGAATACGAAATATTAAACGACACTTGTAATATTATTATCAATTCGCTTCAACAAAACGATATCACCGCAATTTACGATATTCTTTCTCCCGCAGCACTTGAAACGGATGACTTGGAAACAGGATTTAATTATAGTTGTCAGTTTTTCACCGAAGAAATATCCGGTATCGAATTGTCTGCTGGTTACAGCGGCGGAACTACCGAACATGGCACAGACAGAGCTTCAAACTTCAGATGCGGAAATGCCACCGTAACAACACCGTCGGGAGACAGCATTGATGTCTGGTTTGAATATTGGTTCAATAATGATTTTGCTCCTGATAAAGTAGGAGTAAATCGAATAAAAGTACATTATACATCTGAAAAATTCAACAATAATTATATTGCCCCAAGTAAATATGATCGCTCCGGAATATATACCCCGGAATGGGATAATACAATTGAACAGTAAGCTTTATTTGACATTTTTAGTTTTCTATATTATAATATTGATATAATTTTTTACAGTATAAATTTTGTGAGGATATTGTAATGCCTGATAATCGTATTATTGAAATTTTCGACTCCACCCTGCGTGACGGCGCACAGGGCGAGGGTATATCCTATTCCGTCAGAGATAAGCTTTACATAATCAAGGCGCTCGATGAGTTCGGAGTTGACTATATCGAGGCTGGTATTCCGGCATCCAATCCAAAGGATACGGAGTTTTTTGAACGTGTACGCGAGGTATCGCTCGTCAAGGCGAAGCTCTGTGCTTTCGGTTCAACACACAGAAAAAACCTGCCGCCTGAAGATGATCCGAACCTCAACGCACTTCTTCATGCAGGAACACCGTGCGTCACCGTTTTCGGAAAGGCACATCTTCTTCATGCAGAGCGTGTACTCGGTGTCAGCGACGCTGAAAATCTCGAGCTTGTCGGGGCTACAATCGAATATTTAAAAAAGCATCTTGACGAGGTCATTTTCGATGCAGAGCACTTTTTCGACGGTTTTGAATACAATCCCAATCACGCACTTGCGGTGATAAAATCGGCTTTTGACGGCGGTGCAGACTGCGTAACCCTCTGCGACACAAACGGCGGTACACTTCCCGAGCGTATTGCAGAGCTTACGTCGATAGTCTGCGAAAAATTCCCCGGCAAGCGCATCGGTATACATACTCATGATGATTCGGGACTCGCTGTTGCATCCGCAATGTCTGCAGTTAGTGTAGGCGCATCCATGGTTCAGGGTACATTCACAGGTATCGGTGAGCGTTGCGGCAACTGTGACCTCAGTGTAATAATCCCGAATTTGACGCTCAAATACGGTATGCAGTGCGGTACTTCACCCGTTAAATTAGCGTCCCTTATGGAAACAGCCAGACGTATATCAGATATTTCAAATATCGCAGTACGTCCTACCAAGCCTTACACGGGCAAATCAGCATTCACACATAAGGGCGGTATGCACATTGACGCCACGGACAAGCTCGAGATTTTCAGCGTCGCTGA
>JAZNFB010000198.1:0-2940 GCA_045588895.1 Candidatus Flemingiibacterium sp. | reverse complement strand
TTGTTTTCATAAATTTTCTCCTTTAATCACTAATTTTCAAATCAATCTGCAATAGAAATCTTAAGATTGTTAATGTCGAAGGACTTGTTATCCTCAGGGGTCTGACCGCCCTGAACGGAGAAGATGAATCCGGTGTCATTTTGAGTTGCAAAGTAGCTTGTTTCAATATGACGCCAATTATGGTCAATCACGAATTCATTGCCTGCTGAATTCGATGCGCCGGATACACGAAGCATCTGATTATTGACGTATGAGCGGACTGTAAACATTTCATCTTCGTTTGTTGCGCGAATATCGTACGAAATAATGTAGGTTTTTCCGGTCTCAAGCTCAAACGGATCCGCAAGTCTTGCAGGTGTGTGGTTATACATACGGTCACTTACTGTTATATAACCGTCACCGTTTTCGTCAGAATTCCAGGTGAATGTTGCAGAATGATTCCAGTATGTTCCCCAATTTGAAGTTGCAATAGCCTTGTTGTCAAAGGTTCCGGCAGGATAGAGATCATCCTCTGATACTCCGGCAGACTTGATAATAGTAACATTATCAAAATCGAAGTCCTTATCGTCCGGACCGTCAGTGCTCTGACCACCCTTGATTTCGAGTGCGAGAGGACCTGCAGCAGTCGGAATGAAGGTGGTTTCAATATGCTGCCACTCGTGAGTGATATCAAATTCGATATCGCTGTCGGGATTTGAATTTTCAACGATAAGTCCGATATTGTTCATATATGAGCGAACAGTAAATTTGTCGCCCTCATGTGAAGCACGGATATCGTAAGAAATGGTGTAAATATCGCCTTTAACTGCATTAATACCAAGATTTACTTTAGCAGGAGAATATCCAACGCTTCGATCATAACAGGAGAGATAACCGTTTCCGTTTTCTTCCTGCATCCACTTAACCTTACCCGTTACGGTATCAGCGCCTGTGCCTGCAACCCAACCGTGTGTACCCTCGGTTTCAAAGTCGCCTTCCGGATAGAAGTTGTAGCCGCCGGGAATGTCTTCGATATTGATAATGGAAAGATTTCTGAAATCGAAGCTCTGAATTGATTGAGCAGTCGAACCGCCGTAGATCTTAATGGCGAGATCCTGCTTTTTATCGATATTAAGCACGAGCTCTACCTTAGTCCATTCGTTTGTGAGCGGCTTTGGAATTATTTTGTCGCCCATGGCAATACGGATGAAGGTCTTCTCGCCGGGATTTGCTGTACGCATTTCAATATTAAAAATGTACGTACCTCTCTTGATGCTTACACCCGGTCTGTATATAATACTGTCGGTATTTTTCTTTATGTCGCTCACTCTTAAGAAGTTACCTTCAGCATTCTTTACGAATGTGATAGTCTGACCGTCATTTTCCCAATTATTGGCTCCGGTTCTGGTTATCGCAGTCGAGAAAGGATTTATCGGATCGTATGCGTCATACTCATCCTTCTTGAGCATAAGGAGAGTTATAATTGTTCCGACATTAATACTACTCAACTCAACATATCGTTCAATAAGCTCGATCTCAATATTATCAAGAAAGTCAATGTCATTATCAAAGGCGATACGTATATCGGTTGTGGAGATATCGACACGTGTTTCAAGAACAAACTTAACTGTTCTCCATTCATATTTGCCAAGTGAAACGTCTGTTGAGCCGGAAACTGTATATAGCGCTACATCGTTAGCGAAAGCATTGATGATCGCGTCTGCTTCATGCGCACGGAATGTACTTGTAATGTAGTATTTACCGGGAGAAAGGACGTAATCGGAATCTGTGCCCGGTGCAGGAGAAACAGAGGTTGCACCGCTGCCTGCAGTTGTGTAGTGAGAAACGTCAGTGTAAACTATGCTGCTTCCTCCGGTTGACTCAAGAGTATACTCAATTTCAGTGCCGGTTGAAAGCTCAACGATTGAGATGTTTTTGAAGTCAACAGCTACATAATCGGAATCTTCGTAACGGTAGAGACCAATATAAAGCGGTGATTTGGAATAAACAGTAAATTCGCTCTCATAAGTCTGCCAATCCATTGTGAGCAGCGGGAACTGGTCGTCAACAGCAGCACCGTTGAGCGTTGCATAATTTACTTCAACCTCCGCATTTTTGTTGGCAGCGGAAGGATTGAAGATTGCGTGGCGCGAATACCAGCCTTTAACACCTGCATAGAAGCCGGTTTTGAGGTTGGCGGAGTCGGTGCTCGCATAACGGAGGGTGCCTGTGAACTTGTATGTGCCCGGTGCAAGATCAGCAAGCTTATACTGCGCCCAATAGCCTTCGGCATCGGAGATACTTCCTCTGGGGATAAATGTTTGATAATCATTGCTTCCCTCAACCATAACAAGCATCTCGCCGTTTTCACCAACCCAGTTGCCAAGAGATGTATAAATATACTCATCAATTGTAAGGTCAGCGAAATTAATATATTCGGAATCGAACTCGAGCTTGATGTCTTCCATATTGAAGGACTCTCGAATGTCAATCACGAGAGTTGCATCTGTAAGCCATTTACCGACAGATACAGAAGCGTAAACAGTACCGTTTACGGTTGCATTAACAGTCGTATCGTCGGAAGCGGAGAGCTTACCGGTGATTGTATAAAGACCGGCATCGCAGTACTTACTGATGGTGGGACTGATAGCACCTGCCGCTGCCCCCTTTGTGGTGTAGTGTGAAATCTGCTCGCCTGCAAATCCGCCGGGGAACTGCATCTGAGGACTTGCATCAGCATAAGAGGTCAATTCAAATTCAACAGCGGTGTTGGTTACGGTGTCTATAATTTCAAGATCCTTGATGTTAGCAACGCCAACGCCTGCATCGGGATAATATGTATAAATACCGATATAAAGGTTCGCCGCTTGCTTTGTTGTAACATTCGCTTCAAAGCTTACCCAATCTGCGCCGAGCATTGACTTGTCCTGTACATGATGATGTGAATTTCCGGTTAAAAGT
>JAZNFB010000197.1:0-2200 GCA_045588895.1 Candidatus Flemingiibacterium sp. | reverse complement strand
AAAGCTTAACACTGTCCGAGTGGGAAAATACACTCATCAAATTGAACGAGCATTTAAAAAGACCGCAACCGAGGTTTCGGATTTCCGTGCCGCTTCGCTGTTTGCATCTTGTAAAGCGCTGTGTTAAAAAGGCTCTGCGGATTTTCGGAATAAAATAAAAGCTGATTAAGGCGAAAGGAATATTAAAATGAATCAGAAACGCAAAACGAAAATTGTATGTACAATCGGTCCTGCTTCTGCAAATCCCGAAACTATACGTAAAATGATAAGCTCCGGAATGGACGTGGCACGTCTCAACTTTTCACACGGCGACCATGAAGGACACAAGCGTACTGCCGATATGATAAAGGAGGCTCGTGCTGAGCTTGGAACGCACACGGCTTTGCTTCTTGACACAAAGGGACCCGAAATACGTATCGGCAAGCTTTCGGAGCCTGTCATGCTTGAGCGTGATGCCGAGTTTAAGCTGGTGTTTGATGATATAATCGGCGATGCAACGCAGGTTTCGGTTACGTATAAGGAGCTTTGGCGTGACGTTTGCGCCGGAAGCCGTATACTCATTGATGACGGTCTTATCGAGCTGAGAGTTACTGAAACAAATTGCTCGGGTATCACCTGCCGTGTTGTTAACGGAGGAAGAATTTCAGACCGCAAGGGTGTTAATGTTCCCGGCGTGAAGCTGTCATTGCCGTTTCTCTCTGAGAGTGACATTTCCGATATTGAGTTTGGTATTGCCGAGGATTTTGATTTCATTGCGGCATCGTTTACCCAGTGTGCGGCAGACATTGTCAGCATTCGTGACCTGCTTGAAAAGCGTGATTGTCACAATATACGTATCATTGCAAAGATTGAAAATGCGGCAGGCGTTGAAAATATTGATGAGATCATAAAGGTTTCGGATGCTATCATGGTTGCACGCGGTGACATGGGAGTTGAGATTCCTATGGAAGATATTCCGATCGTTCAGAAGCGTCTCATTTCAAAGGCGTACAGCGCAGGTAAGCCGGCTATAACAGCAACGCAGATGCTCGAATCGATGACCAAGAATCCACGTCCGACACGTGCGGAGATAACCGACGTTGCGAATGCTATTTACGACGGCACTTCCGCTATAATGCTTTCGGGTGAAACAGCGGCAGGAAGCTATCCCGTTGAAAGCGTTGCGATGATGTCCTCAATTGCGATACGTACCGAGAGTGACATCAGCTACACCGAGCGTTTTTCACGCCTGCAGTCGGGATTTTCAAATGTTACAACCGCGATTTCTCATGCGGCGTGCACAACGGCAAATGACCTTGGTGCGAATGCGATTATAACAGTTACAAAATCGGGACAGACCGCAAGAATGATCAGCCGTTTCCGTCCCGAAACACCGATAATCGGCTGTTCACCGAGCGAGAAGGTTTGCCGTCAGCTTTCGCTTTCATGGGGCGTTTCACCGCTTCACATCGAGGAGCAGACAAACAGTGATACTCTGTTCGACCATGCGCTTGACCGTGCATATGAAAACAAGCTGGTTGATTACGGTGATCTTGCAGTCATAACAGCCGGACTTCCGCTTGGCGTTGCAGGTACGACGAATATACTTAAGGTGCAGATTGTTGGTGATGTTCTGACAAGCGGTACAGGTATATCGGCATGGGGCGTTGAGAGCGTGTGCGGCACGATATGTGTTTGCCGTGACGAGGAGGAGATGCGTCAGAAGTTCAAGGGGGATGAGATAGTTGTTATTCCCTCAACGTCTAACAAGGTTATTGATTTACTCCGTCATGCACGCGGTATCATCTGCGAGATCGACGGGGATGATTCTCATGCGGCAATTGTCGGTCAGGCGCTCGGTATTCCGGTGATTGTCGGTGCGCTCGGTGCAACACGCATACTCAAAAACGGTACGGCGGTAACGCTTGATGCCAAACGTGGTATGGTTTACTGCGGAAGATAAATTATAATACTAAAAAAAGGTCGACTCACACTTCAAAATGAGCCGACCGATTTTTTTATTATGCGTTAAAAGGAATCGTTTCTGTCGTGTAAATATTGATAATCTTTTTATTAAGCCTTTCAGCATATTTCATTGCCGCATGAGCACCGCCTTTGTCACGCTCTACATAAACAACCACAAGATCGGATTGCTCAATCATCCATCGATTTTTTAATGTTATTGCAGATTTTGGATGTACGCCGTATACGCATTCCGGAA
>JAZNFB010000196.1:0-4529 GCA_045588895.1 Candidatus Flemingiibacterium sp. | reverse complement strand
CGGCAAGCGAATAATAATCCATAAGCGTATTTATAGTACTGCGCTTATTATAGCGTACGGTCAGCTGAACCTCATTTGTTGATTTTGAGAGAACGACATCCGATATGTGATAATATCCCTTTGAATCAAAGCTTTCGCTCGGCGTTTGGTATACCGCATCAAGCTCGCCTTTATTATAAGCGTCAATGATACTTTCGGTCCATGTTATTCCCGTAAATGACTTCGGGATCTTCATGAGCTGTCCGCGGCCGATTATGAGCACAAACGTACCGATGATAATTACAGCGGCGATGAGCTTAAAAAAGAATTTTATTATTTTTCCGGGAGTGAAGCGTTTTTTGCTTTCTTCCCATTCGTAATAATCCATATCGTCCATTTGATGTTCTCCGAATTTCTTTATTTTATCATTAAAAATTATATCATATCTTTTTGTGCAATTCAAGATTAGAATATTAATTTATATTTAACATATCGGTGAATTTAAGATATTGCCGAGCATCGTGTGAACAATTACTCTATTAATAAGGAAACGACATTTTACAAATGCTATTATGCGAAAAAAGAGGGTTCAAGCAACACTTGAGCGAATTTCTTTTTATCTATAAAAACATAATTGACTTTGACGTTTGCTTTATGATATAATACTCATGTAATATTTTTTACCTGCTGAAAGGATTGTGAAAATGAAAGTCGGACTTTTAGTTGACATAAACGAAAATTACAAGGAAAACATCCATCATGCCAAAGAGCTCGGATTTGATTTCGGTCAGATTGCGATATGGAACATGGATTTTTACACAGATGAGAATCTTGCAGAGCTTAAAGCAACGCTTGAAAAAGAGAACTTCCGTGCCACAGATGTTTGGTGCGGTTGGCGTGGTCCAGTCGTATGGAAGCATCCCGAAAAGTACAGCACTCTCGGGCTTGTTCCCGATTATCTGCGTGCAGGAAGGGTTGAGGACCTTCGCAAAGGCGCAAAATTCGCACACGGTCTTGGCGTTTCAACAATAATCACACATACGGGCTTTATCCCCGATGATCCTTTCCACCCAACACACATTGCTATTGTTAACGAGCTTCGTTCACTCTGCACCGAACTTGCATCCAGGGGACAGCGTTTCGCTTTTGAAACCGGTGAGGAATTACCGCTCACGCTCAATATTATGATAAATGAGGTTGGGCTTGACAATATTGGCGTAAACTTCGACCCTGCGAACCTTATCAGCGGTGGTAGAGGTAACCCTAACGATGCGATGGATCTGCTTGGCTGCCGTGTGTTCGGCGTACACGCAAAGGACGCAGTGCCTCCGAGGTTTGGTGACGTTGGCGGCAGACAGGTGAAGGTTGGAGAGGGTGCAGTTGATTTTCCGCGCCTCATTCGCCAGCTTAAAGATAACGGTTATACGGGAGATATCGTTATCGAGCATGAGATGGCAGGCAGAGCTGACAGGGACGCTGATATCAGAGATACAAAGATATATCTTGAAAAAATCATTGCCGATGTTTTCGGGCAGTGAAAAGATAAAAGAGAGAATTATTATGAATGAAATCAGAATAGGTCTCGTTGGAGCGGGAAGTATTGCCGAAAATCTTCATTTGCCGGCATATGAAAAGGCAAAGTGTAAAGGAATAACGCTTGCCGCCATTTGCGATATCGACATTGAAAAGGCTAAACGTGCCGCAGAAAAGTACGGCGTTCCTCATTACTACGCATCGGTTGATGAAATGCTTGAAAAAGAGGATATTGACGGCGTTGATATTTGTACATGGAATGCTGCTCATGTTCCGGTATGTCTTGCAGCCGCCAGGGCAGGAAAGCATATCATGTGTGAAAAGCCTGCCGCTATGACTGTTGCAGAGCTGGTTGAATTAAAGAAAATTGTCGACGAAAAGGGACTCGTTTACATACTTGCGGTTCCGGGCCGCTTTGCCGAGGAGGCTATTGCGCTGAAGAAGCGTGTTGATGCAGGTGATATGGGTAATATCTACTATGGCAAGACATCGTATATGCGTCAACGCGGCGAGCCGATTGGTTGGTTTACCGATAAGAAGCTTTCGGGCGGCGGACCTGTACTTGACATTGGTGTTCACGCAATTGACGGTGCATGGTATCTGATGGGACAGCCGCGTCCTGTTCGTGTTTCGGCAATGACTTATTCGAATGCGTGCGAAACAAAGCTTACCGGATTTTGGACAGGTGCTCCGTCGGACGGTACACATGATACCGAGGATTCGGGTGCCGGCGTTATATACTTCGAAAACGGCGCACAGCTTTTCTTTGAGGCAAGCTGGACAATTAACGCTCCTGATTTCAGAGATACTGTTATTTTGGGTTCAAAATCGGGTGCAGTGCGCGTAAATCCCCCGAAAATTTATTCCGAGCATGAGGGATATCTCACCGAGGAGACCATGACAATTCCAAGTTCAGACACTGGCTACGGTGAGGTTACTCATTTCGCTGAGTGTATCAGAAACGGCGAGAGAAATACACGCTATGATATTAACAAGGCAATCGAAATGCAGTCTATGCTTGATGCAATCTATAAATCAGCAGAGTTTGGCCGCGAGGTTATAATTGATGAGAAAGGTGATATAAAATGAAAACTTGTATAAGCACATACAGCTATGAAGCAGAAATGGACAAGGGGAATTTCACCCGTTTTGATGCGATCGATTACACAAAAAAGCTTGGCATGGATGGCGTTGAAATCGTTCTTAATGATCACCATATCCCAAAGGGTGAGACTTTTCTTTCATACACAAAGGCACTAACAGAGCACGCACGTGAGATCGGTCTTGACGTACCGATTTTAACCTTGAGCCTTGAATTATACAGTAATCCCGAAGCAACACTCGATAAGCTCAAGGAACGCATTGATATTGCCTCTGAATGTGGTATTCCCATGATTCGTCACGATATTGCATACAGCTACAAGGACGGTGATTTTGCCAAATCTCCCAAGCTGGTAATTGACTCTGTTGCACCGTATATCAGACGTCTTGCCGAATATGCAGAGTCGAAAAACGTGAAGACAACCAGTGAAAATCACGGCAGAATCATGCAGGACACCGAGCGTCTTGATGCGCTTTTCACTGCTGTAAACCATAAGAATTACGGTTTGCTCTTTGATATGTGCAATTTCGGCGGTGCAGACGTCGATGCAGAAATGGCGATTTCCAAGCTTATTCAGTATGTTTCCTATGTTCACGCAAAGGATGCTTTTGTAAGAAACGGTATGATGTACAATCCCGGTCGCGGATACAGTCGCTCACGTGGCGGTAATTATCGCCGTGCGACTATCTTCGGTCACGGTAATGTTCCGAGCTTCCAGATCCTGTCTGCACTTAAGGAATACGGCTATGACGGTTATATTTCCATCGAATATGAGGGTATGGAGGATAATCTTCCTGCGCTTGAGATCGGTGCAGAAAATCTGAAGCGAATGATCGCTGATCTTGAAGGCTGATTTTAATATTTTGATTCATCACATTCCGCTTGTCCTTATTTTGGGACGGCGGATTTTTTTGCGAATTTATTTACAAGTTAAATTTGGGAAGATAGTTGAAAAAAAGGCATATATGTGTTAAAGTGTATGGTGGAGTATAATATTTATACGAAAATGAGAATCATTTACATATATTGAAAGGAAATTACCATGCAGTACAGAATATCAAAGAAAATGCAGAATCTTAAGCCCTCCGCGATCCGTGAGATCTTCAAGGCACTCTCTGATCCGACAATAATCTCCTTTGCGGCAGGAAATCCCGCTCCCGAGTCTTTCCCGGTTTATGATCTTGCGCGTCTTTCAGCGAAGATATTTGCAGAGGAACCGTCGGTTGCGCTCCAGTATGGAATAACAGAGGGTTATCCCGCACTCCGCGAGGACGTTAAGGCGAGACTTTCTTCACGCTTCAATATTAATCTCGATGGTCAGATGACCATAATAACCTCGGGCGGTCAGCAGGGAATTGAGCTTCTTTGCAAGACTATGTGTGACGAGGGTGACACCGTAATTTGTGAAAATCCGAGCTTTATCGGTGCTCTTAATGCGTTCCGTTCCTGCGGATGTGAAACAGTCGGTGTTCCGCTCGGCGATGACGGTATTGACCTTGATAAGCTTGAAGCTACGATGAAGGCTTGTCCGCGCGCGAAGATACTCTATCTGATTCCGACATTCCAGAATCCGTCAGGTACTTGTATGTCGCTCGAAAAGCGTAAGGCGGTGCTCTCACTTGCGAAAAAATACAATATTATTATCCTTGAGGATAACCCATACGGTGATTTGAGATTTGAGGGAGAGGAAGTGCCTACCATCAAGTCGATGGACGATGAGGGAAGAGTTATCTATGTGGGAAGTTTTTCAAAAATTCTATCCCCCGGTATGCGTCTTGGATATGTTGTTGCAAATGAGGAATTTGCAAACCGTATAGAGGTAGTTAAACAGGCAAATGACGTGCATACACCGCTTCTTACGCAGATGATGGCAACTGAATTTATAAAGAGATATGATATTGAGGAATACATAGAA
>JAZNFB010000195.1:0-5066 GCA_045588895.1 Candidatus Flemingiibacterium sp. | reverse complement strand
TGAAATTCGCCTTTTCTCGATTGGCGGCGAATATAAGGGGCTTGATATTCTTAACGATTTCATGCGCCAGGTTGATGATCTTGTTAAGGTTTATGAGGAAAAGTACGGTCATGAGATAAAGATCGGTGTTCGTGTTGCTTCTACGGTTCAGACTAATTACGATTTCGGTCTTGATGTTGTAACCTGGGCTTCCGAGGACATTATTGATCTCATTATCCCAACAGGACACTTTGAATCCACCGATTACGATACACCCGTAAGAATCTGGTCGTCCATTATGAAGCCATGCGACGTTGAGGTTGCACCTTGCTATGAGCAGAACGTGAGAACTCATGCAGACGGCAAACAGTTAAGCGCAAGAACCTTCACGCTTGCAACAGCTTTTGCGGCGAATGCGTTCTCTCAGGGCGCAGACAAGATCGCACTCTATAACTACTTCCTCTCAAGCAACAAGCTTCAGTCGGTTGAGAAGCTGACCTTCAACGGCGACATTTACTTCCTTGATTCCACCAGCCCCGGCGCATGGAACCTACTTACCACCATCGGTTCGTACGATAAGCTGATGAGTGTTGACCGCAGATGTGTTATCGGTTATAACGACACAAATCAGATCTGGTATCAGGAGGAGTTCTCGCAGCTTCCGCTTGCCGTTAAAAAGGGAGTATATACACCTGTCCGTATTCCCGTCGGTGACGTTCCCGAGGGTGCAACGCTCACCTTTAAAATGTCGTTTGACACAGCAGAGCTTGCAGATAATCCTCCGACGGTGTTCGTAAACTCCAAGCTGTGCACCTTTGTCGGAATTGAGAAGTGCCTTGGCGGATTTACAACCGATGAGCTGCTTTGCTATGAGATTCCCTCTTCGGCACATGATGGCGGATATATGCTTGCCGAGATTTACAGCAAGGATTACGCCTTCACCGCCGAGCACGTTGAGGTTTACGTTGACGTTGCAGAATGATTTGCGATAAACATTATTTACGCATAAAGGTAGACAAGATCTCTGGGTGCGGCGGTCTTGTTTGCCTCTGATTTTCAGCAAGGAGAAAAACATGAAAGGTATCATTATAAATTCGGACAGTGACGGTATTCTCAAATATGTCGGTCGTGACGATGCGCTTCCGACATCGGCAAAGGATATCGCAGATTTCACAAAAGAATTTGAGGGGACGCATATAACGGATTACTTTATCTGTGTCGCCTCACAGCTTGTAACATTCCCGTCGGAGCGTAATACGAATGTTCTCGGAAAATATCATACGAAGGAAGAAAACGGTGTTCCCGTTGACTATACAGATATCAGGAATGCCAAGGCTGCACATCACATTTTCGAGGAGCTTGGTGTTGACCATAATAAAATCATGATCGACGGATTCAGAGAAATCGGAATAAATCCGTGGATATCCTTCCGAATGAATGATTTTCATTACCGTCTTAAGAATACAGAAACCTGTTTCCTTTTTCCGGATTTTTATTACGAGCATCCTGAATACAGACGTGTGAAGCTTCCCGAATGCTTTGGCGATGACTATTGTAACAATGCGTTCGATTATTACTATGAGGAGGTACGCGACCATTATTTTTATATCATAGAGGAGGCGCTTGAGCGTTACGACTGCTTTGGTATCGAGCTTGATTTTCAGCGCGAGGTGACTCTTTTCGGCAATGGCAGAGAATATGAGGGCGTTGAGATAATGAACTCGTTTATGCGCCGTGTCAAAGCACTCACTCGCAAATGTGAGGAAAAATACGGTCATCCGATCAAGACCGCTGTTCACGTACCGTCCGATATACAAACCTGCTTTGATTTTGGAATGGATGTTGTCGAATGGGCAAGAGAAGGACTCATTGATATGGTGATCCCATCGGGACGCTTCGAATCGAATGATAACGATATTCCCGTAAAGCTTTGGGCGAATCTTGTCAAGCCGTATGGTGTAATTCTTGCTCCCGGAATCGAGATTAACCTGTCTTCATATCCGGGCTCGAAGCCGGTTGACCCCGATATCGAAACCTTTGCGGCGTTTGCGGCAAATGCGTATGCGCAGGGGGCTGATAAGATTTATATCTATAATCTTTTCAGAAGTGACATTCACGAGCGTTTTGACAGAACTGCCGAGCTTGATTTTGATCCGATCGGAATGCTGTCGGCGCTTCCCAAGTATTGGACGGTGCTAAATACAATCGGCGATCCTGATATGATTCAGACAATGAACCGCCGTCACATTATAACCTACAAGGACAGATGGGCTGAATGGGTACGCACTCCTATGGGGGCACAGCTTCCGATAGAGTTTAAATGGGCATATTCAAGGCTGACGAAGCTTTTTGTAGGTGACATTCCCGAGGGAGCTGTTCTGACGCTTAAAATAGGCTTCAAGGATGCAGAGAAGGCAATCGCAAATCCGCCCGATGTTGCAGTGAACGCCGAGGTTTGCGAGTATATCGGAACGGCCCGTGATGACCGCTTTGCGAGAGGGACGGTGCTCTGTTATTCGATTCCGAAAACGGCATATTCGCAGCTGCTTTGTCCCCGTATTGCCGCTAAAGAGGCGTGCACGGTCACTTATGTTGAAATATACGTAAAGGTTAAATAACTCATTTTCTCCATATATAAAAAGATAACCACCGGTTCAAAACAAAACGTGAACACGGTGGTTAATGTTTTATTGCTTTTTAAGTGGGTCGAAATGCTCGGCGACTGCTGCTTTGACAACCTTGAAAAGTCCAAGAACACCGATGAGGTTCGGAATTATCATAAGACCGTTCATTGCCGTGGAAATACCCCAAATGAGATCAAGCTGGCTGACCGTTCCGACGAATACTATTGCAACGTAAATGCATCTGTATACAAGAATTGATTTCGGATGCTTGCCGAAGAGATATCCGACGCAAACCTCACCGTAATATGCCCATCCGAGGATTGTGGAAAGGGCAAAGAAGACTGTTGCAAGCGTAACTCCGATTCCGCCGACTGTGGGAATTATAGAATCAAATGACGCAATACTGAGTGCCGCACCTTCGAGCTCTGCTTCCTTTGCGGTGACCCAAAGTCCCGAGGTGATAACCACAAGACCGGAAAGAGTACAGATTATGATGGTTGTGAAGAAAACCTCAAACATTCCCCAAAGTCCCTGCTTGATGGGATCTTTTGTGCTTGATGCGGCGTGTGCAATAGGTGCGCTTCCGAGACCTGCTTCGTTTGAAAATACACCTTTCGAAAAGCCCGATTGCATTGCGGCGAGAATGCCGTAGCCTGCGACACCGCCTGCTGCCGACTTAAAGTTGAATGCTTCCTTGAATATAAGCTCAAATGCCGACGGAATTGCTTTATAATTGATTACAAGCGCAACAATCGAGCATACAACAAAGAACATTGCCATAAAGGGAACCATCTTTTCGTTGACGGAAGCGATTCTTCTCATTCCGCCGAGAATTACGCAGGCACAGATGATTGTCAGAATAATTCCCGTTATCCAAGGCTCAACCTTGAAGGTTTCCTCAAGCGCAACAGCTATGGAGTTTGACTGTGTTGCATTACCCGTTCCAAGGCAGGCACACATTCCGAAAATCGCAAATAAAGCGGCAAGCCATTTGATTCCGAGACCGTTCTTTATGTAATACATAGGACCGCCGATCCATTCGCCCTTTGAGTTCTTTTCACGAAACTTGAGGGAGAGGACTATCTCGCAGAATTTTGTAACCATTCCGAGAAGTGCGCTTGCCCACATCCAGAAAATTGCGCCTGGACCGCCGAGCGTTATTGCCGTTGCAAGTCCTGCGATGCTTCCCGTTCCGATCGTACCTGCCATTGCAGTTGCAACCGCCTGAAAGGGACTGACGCCGGATTCGTCACTTGTGTGCTGATGCTTGGAAAAAACACCGAGAATGGTATTTTTCATCATATATCCGAATCTGCGGAACTGTGGGAATCCGAGCGCTATTGAAAGTATAAGTCCAACTCCGATGAGGAGCGCCAGCATTACGGGACCCCAGATGATATTATCGTTTATATATGTGACCGCTTCGTTTAAGGTTTTCATTTATTTTCCTCTTTCTCTTCACTGTTTGTCCGATTTGTCCGGCAGCAGACAAACGTCCCTCTTGTTTGTTGAAAGAACAACCGAGGTTCGTGTATTTGATACGCCGTTTATATATTTGATATAGTTAATAATGCCCTCAAGTCCGCTTCCCGATGTTGTCACAACCTTGAGTATGAAGTCGAAATCGCCGGCGATATAGTAACATTCGGCAATTGAATCGTTTTCTTTGATTCGCTTCACAAATTCATCGTAATATTTCGGATGCTCAAGGCTGACGTATATGAACGCCGAGAGATCTCTGCCGAGCGTGTTCTGATTGATAATTGCGGTGTATTGCTCGATAAGACCGGATGCTTCCATCTTTTTAATGCGCTCAATAACCGCCGAGGTTGAGAGATTGATTTTCGAACCGATGCTCGTTGCATTGTCTCTTGAATTTTCCTTAAGGCATACTAAAATTTCGTAATCTATTGAATCCAATTTTGACCCTCCGTTCCCATAAAATTATACACAAATTTGAAGAAAAAGTAAAGGCATTCGAAAGAGATAACTATTTTTTTCTGATTTTTTTCGACACGGAAAATAATTTACTGTTTTATCGTGGTAAAGCAGCAGAAAACCGAAATATTTTTGGCAAAACATCATGTTATAAACGCTTTTTTTTGCACATTTAACTAATAAACGCTATTATTTTCGGAAATAGAACGGCGAAGGAATTTGATTGATTCTTTTGTGGGAAGAAATCCTCCCTCTCCGTTATTGACATCCCGGGTAAAAAAACATCCACCCTTATATGAGTGGATGATTGTGTGCTTTTGCGCTTACTTTATATTGGGAAGGCTTGCAGCGGCGATGGACTGACCGACGCGGCGGCTGCTTTCATCGGGAAGATGGATTGTGATCTTCTTTGCAAGCTCGGGAAATTCTCCTGCGAGAACCTTTTCGGCGGTCTTGTGAAGAATGCTTCCGCCCTCACCGGAGGATACACGACCCATTAAAAGAACGTGCTTGATATCATAGAAG
>JAZNFB010000194.1:0-13411 GCA_045588895.1 Candidatus Flemingiibacterium sp. | reverse complement strand
TCATCGTCAACAATGACCTCATCGTCAAGGGTGACATCATCGTCAACAATGACCTCATCGTCAAGGGTGACATCATCGTCTGCGAGTGCTGATACAGGCAAAACAGAGATTAACATAAGTCCTGTCAGTACCAGCGATAGGATTCGTTTCATTTTGCTATACCTCCAAAAATAATAAATTTTCTATATGTCATTCGCCTTAGCGAGCATATACTGATTTTACGCTTCGGAATCGGGAATTTCCTCTTCCTTGATGAGATTTGACTTGCCGCCTTGTCTGCGCGAGAGCAGGTCGCCCGAAAATGTATTGAACGCACTCTCGGAGGCGGTTGAAACAAAGGGAAGCGCCAGCATGAAATATGCGATATACGCAATATCTGTTCGGAGTGAGGAATTATAGAAAAACAGTGCGATGCAGGAAATACTCATTACAATTGCCATTTCGCAGTAAAGTGAGTTTGAATCCTTCTTCCTTTTGAGGCTCAGAGCAGCGAGTATAATGATTACGAAAAACAGCAAAAAGAGTGACATTCCGATATAACCGGTTTCAATGAAGGCAAATGCACTCGAGAGCCAATCGTAATTGAGATATGAATGAGCTCTGAAAAATGGAGTGTTACATATTGCGAAGGCAGATGTATCGCAGTTTCCGAGTCCCAGACCGAAGAGCTTGAGAGGAAGATCCTCTAAAATGGTTTCGGAAATTATGGGAATTGCCGTGAATCTGCCGAGGTCCTTTGCCGAGGAATAGCTCGTTGATGTGATAAGCTCAATGATTCGCTCAAGGTTCAGTGTCGAGCCTTTTCCCCAGATAGATGTGAATACCGTTCCGCCGATAAAAACAGTAGCGGTCAACCCGGCAAACAAGAGTACCTTTTTAAAGGAAAAACGCGTTATAAATGCCGAGATAACAAGAATGAAAATGAAAATGACATAGAAGAATTTAAGCTCTGACATTGCCGCGATTATGAGCGAAATACCGCACTTTAAAAGGCAAATCTGCAGCTTTTCGTTGCCGTGCATACACATGAGCAGGCTTTTGACGGTTACTATGATGAGAAGTATCATCGAGTTTCCGTTACAACCGAGCTCCGTTCCGAAAATTCCTCCGAGATAGTCCCATTTATAGCCGAGGACGAAGAATTGGAAGAAATTTGCTATGACGTGAACGATAAAAAGCACGTCGATAACCTTCATACACAGCTTTATGTCATCCTTATCAAGGAAATAGGCAAACGCAAAAAATGCGATGTAATAGCGTACGTTATTGCGTATACCCCATAGGAAATAGAACACCGACTGATATTCACAGATGTAAACGATCGAAGCGTACAATATAAATATAACGGTGAAAACGAGAATCGGAAGTGTTTTTTTGTAAACAAACTGTACTTTTGTGAAAATCATGGTAAAAAGAACTATGATCCACGAAAGGTCGAGCGTATATTTAATGATTCCCGGAACGTGGAGAAAATCCTGGAGAAAATTCAGCAGAAACGGGAACACAAACATATATAAAGCCAAGGTCTGACAAAGTGACCGCTTTCTGATATGCCACATGGTTTATCCTCATTTATTATTTAGTCTTTACCCTTAAAAGAAGGTCACACACAAAATATAACCTGTATTTTAGGAGCAGCATCAGTATTCTTATTGTGGACGGTTCTGTTCGCAGGACCTCTTTGGTGACGGTTTTTACAAGAACGGGATCCTTGTAAATTTTTCGAAGCTCTGCCTTTTTTTCGGCTTTGGTGAGAGCAGATGTCACAATATGCTTCATGGCGGCAAGCGTGAATATATGATATTTTGATTTTACATATGCCGCAAGCCCCTCGGGTAGGGAAAGCTCCTTTATATGCGTCAGCGTCTGCAGAACGAATGCGTTATTCTTTTCCTGCCTGTCCGCCCTGTAGGTTCTGGAAAGTGAGCCTTCATTTTTATAATAGCAGTAAAATCTATCGGGAATCACAAGGACGTTTTCTGCCTTTGCAAAATAATCGATACAGAAATATGCGTCCTCGGAAATGATCTCACGCTCTGATCTGAAGCGCATATTATAATCGGAAATCAGCTTACGGCTGAACACCTTTGAGCAGGCACTGACTCCATATCCTTCACCGCAGGAAAACAGCCAAGGTAAAAGCTCGCTTGTGACCGTTTCGCCCGTATAGTGCTTTTTGGTGACACGGCGGTAATCCTCGGTAACCTTGCCGTCCGGATATGCGTCGTAACGCCCGAAAAGAAGGGTATCCGAGCCGTGCTCCGAAAGAGCGAGAATACAGCGCTCAATTGCATCGGGAATGAGATAATCGTCGCTGTCAACAAACGTGATAAAGTCGCCGCTCGCAATTTCGATTCCTGAGTTGCGTGCAAAGCCGAGTCCGCCGTTTTCTTTATGGATGACTCGTATACGGCTGTCTGCTTTTGCCCATCCGTCACAGATTTTGGGGCATTTATCCGGGCTTCCGTCGTCAACGAGGATTATTTCGAGGTTCTTGTAGGTTTGATTTACGAGAGACTTAACACATCTGTCAAGATACGACTCCACATTGTAAATCGGAACTACAACGGAAAACAGAGGTTTATTCATTGAAAGCTCCCACCTTGCAAAGATAATCCTCAAATGCGCCCACGGTTTTCTGCCAATCGTAGTTGGTCGCGGCAGTACGGGTTTCAACCGTGTCAAGAGAGAGGGCATCTTCAACCCTTTTGTTTAAGGTATCACTGTCGAAGGCATCGAGATATACGATTCCCTTGACATCGCAAAGCTCCTTCATTTCGCCGAATTTGGTGGTTATGATCGGCTTACCGCACGCCGCGGCTTCCATGCAGGAAAGCGGAACATCGATGCAGCGTCCGCTCTCGGTAACCGGGAATAGATATACGTCCGCAAGCTGATATATTTCTTCGATCTGCGCAACATAATCGTCCATGATTCGTGTATTCCCCCTTGAAAGAAGCGCCTTTTTAAGCTCGGGATCAGCTTCGGATCTCGTTAGCGTGCTTGTTACGAGCAGTGCTTCATATTTTTCGTCAAGGCCGGTCAGTAGGCGTATATTGCGTCCCTCATTCATGTGACCGACGTGAAGGACTATTTTTTTGTCGGGATCAAAGCCATACTTGATTTTTAATTCACGAGAGCGTTCTTTTGAAACGGGGATGAATTTTTCGGTGTCAACTCCGGTTTTCATATATGTAACGCGCTCTTTTCCGACGATATCCGAATAAAAGTCGGCGGCATCACGCGAAAAGACGATAATATCTGCGCCGCTTTTTTTGAGAAGCTTTTTGCCGAGCGCACTGATCGGTGTTTTCAGAACGAGCATGACGCTGAGCTTTTTCGTGAATTTTGAAATGATATAAGTCCGCAGTGCCATAACCCATTTTTTTGTCGGAAACGGGACGTAGAGCACTCTGTCGTGACCTTTGCAGGCGTTTTTGACACTTTTGTCGGACATGAATTTGTTCGGCTCGATAAATTCATCGGTGATGTCTGATTTGCGCTCGTATGAAACGATTTTTATATCGCTTCGGCTTTCCTTTAAGCGCGAGATAATGTTCACCGCAACCTTGAGAAAGCCCTCATCTGCAATCTTTGCAAGTCCGTTTGTTAAAATTATCATTCTGCCTTACCGCACCTTTCACAAGTGCTGCAGGCGTCGAGTTCTTCCCTCGTAACCTTGCCGTCACGCAGATCGCGGACTATCTTATTTTCAAACATCGAATATTTTTTCTTTTTGAAGAAGAAAAGGAATTTATGCTTTATAACCCACCATGCCGGCTTCCATATATATTTATGCATTGCAGGGGAAACCGAGCCGATCATCCAGCAGTTGCGCTCACACCGGCGAACCTTTTTGCGTACTTCTTCTGCCGCAGGACTGTTCCAAAGCTCATCCCACGACTGCGTATTAAGATTGCCCATAACCTCTTTTTCACGTGTTCCGTTACAGGGCATAACATCGCCGAAGGGATCGATGAAAAAGGTATCAAAGCTCATATCGCAGGGCAGTAAACGCTTGCCGCTGAATATGTAATTTATAAGTCCGTGATTGAAATATGCGCGGAACCATTTTTTTGGGCTGTTTGATTTGAGAAGCTTATTAACGAGGTCCTCAAAATTCTGCGCCACCGCGAGTCGGTCGTTTATAATATTGTTCGATTCAACAAAATAGAAGCTGTTGTGAAGTGATGCCGTTGCAAACTCCATGTCAAGCTCATTTGAGATATCGTAAAGCGCAACAAGGTCGGGAGCGTTTTTATCCTGGACGGTCATACCGAAGCCAACGTCCTTCATGCCCATTTCCTTGAGGGTTTTCAGCGTCGTGTAGCCTTTATTGAAGCCGTCTTCGAGACCTCTGATCTCATTATTGGTTTTTTCAAGTCCTTCAATCGAGATTCTGATTCCAACCTCGGGAAACTCCTTGCAAAGCGCAACGATTCTCTCGGTGAAAAAGCCGTTTGTTGAGATAACGATACGTTCACTCTTTTTGTAAAGCTCACGGACGATATCGGCTAAATCCTCACGGATGAACGGTTCGCCTCCGGTGATATTTGTGAAGTACATTTCGGGGAGCTTTCGTATTGTTTCGAGCGAAATCTCCTCCTCGGGCTTTGAGGGAGCCTTATATCTGTTGCACATTGTGCATTTTGCGTTGCAGCGGTATGTGACAATGACTGTGCCGTTCAGCTTCTTTGACATTTTCAGAATTTTGTCATTCGCGGCAGCTGTCCTTGCGGCACGCGAAATGCTTCCTTTCGTTAGTTTTTTTCGGAAAACAGCGTTTTATAGTCGCTTGCTATCTTTGACCAGCCGTAGCGCTCCTCGACGGTTTGTCTTGCTTTTTTCGAGTGGGATGCCTGCTTTTCGGGATCAAGGATCTCATTTGTCAGCTTCTCTCTGAAATCGGAGTCTGATGAATACTTGATACAGCGATCTGCAAGCTCAAATTTCAGTGAATCGGGTATCAAAACAGGCACTCCGGCAGACATTGCTTCGATGATAACAAGTGAAAATCCTTCCGCCTTTGAGGGGAATATCATTGCCTTTGCAAGATTGTAGACTTCGTTGATCTGCTCGCCCGGACGCTTCTCGCCAAGGTAAACGATCTGATCGGAAATTCCGTTTTTCGCCGCAAAATCGGTAATGGACGCCTGATATTCGTCTGAAATGATTCCGCCGGCATAGCAGAAAACCGCATCCTTATCATTTTTTAAAAGGGGAAGCAAAAGCTCCACCGCTCCGAGCTGATTTTTACGGTCGCAAACCGAGCCGACCTGGACGAATACGGTTTTTCCCTCAAGACCGTACTTGCCATGCGGCTTTTCGGGCAGGGGGTAATACACGTTTGTGTTAACGCCGTTATCGATCATATGAACTCGCTCGGGTATAGCCTCGGAATGTGAAATGATATTATTTTTTGTGTTTTCGTTAAGAACGAAGACAAGATCGGCGCGCTTCAAGCAGTAAAGCTCCTGAAAATAACGCTTTTTTATATCTGCGGCGATATCTTCCCATGCGCCGTGCCATATATAAGAGTGAACGGTGTA
Organism: Candidatus Flemingiibacterium sp.; assembly: GCA_045588895.1. Taxonomy (GTDB): domain Bacteria; phylum Bacillota; class Clostridia; order Oscillospirales; family CAG-272; genus Flemingiibacterium. The sequence goes on along the minus strand of JAZNFB010000194.1, from coordinate 7,862 downwards.
AGCAACTGTTGCCTTCTTCATGAGTTTTTTCGGGATAAGCTTCAGTGCGAAAAAGAGGTTATACTGATTATGAAAATGGAGAACGGTTTCGCCCGCTGCCTTTTTTAGGATACGCTTTAAGTAAGATGCAAGCGAAAGGGAATAGACAACTCTTTTGAGCTTATGCATGATTCCGAGGCTCACGTCTGTTTTCGTGAACATCGAGGGAACACCCACCTCGCTTATCGGCAGGTCTGTTTTTGCTCTCTCTCTTGCCTTTATATCGATTATTTCAACGTCATCGCCGCTTTTATTGAAGGAACGTGTCAGCTCCTCAACAACGATTTCGGTTGCAGCACCCATTTGTGCCGGGATTGGAGTGTAACCGGTTCCGATTTCATATATTTTCATAATCTCATTCACCGTAAATTTTCATAATTTTTTGATAATAGCTTTCCGGGGTTTCAAAGATTGTCCTTTTGCAGTTTTCGGTATACTCGTCGATAATGCCGGGAGTTTCCAAAAAGTAACGCAGCTTCTTTTCAAGATCATCCGCATCTCCGGGAGTGAAAACAAGTCCGCACCTGCCAACGTCGATAAGCTCCGGTATACCGCCGATACTTGCGCCGATGACCGGTGTTCCGAGCGTTTGCGATTCCATCACGGAATACGGACAGTTTTCATACATTTCCGACGGACAGACCGTGCAAAGTGCGCCGGCGATAAGCTCCGTCAACGCTTCACCCGTTTTAAAACCGACAAACTCGGCATTTTTTACCTTTTCGATCTCTGCTACTGCCTCACCGTAGCCGGCGAAAACGAAGCGTACATCCGGCATATGTTTTGCGGCTTCAAGCAATGTGAGAGTGCCCTTATCGCGCGAGAGGTGACCAAATTCGAGGATGTATCCGCTCTTTTTGAGTGATTTCGGCGCTTGCGGCTCAATAAAATTGTGTACGGCAACCGTCTTTTCGCAAAATCTCGGATCAGTGTCGAGCTTTGATTTCAAAAACTTGGACGGACAGATTATCTTATCGATACATTTATATGCTCTGCGGTGCTTCCAATAGTAAGCTTCAGCTGTTGCAAGCAGGCTTTTGAGCCGCGAATTTTTCATACATTTTGTTCTGACACAGTGTGTATAATTTCCGCCGATACATTTTTCGCAAACGCGGATATCCGAATCGAAAAGTCCGTGGCTTGGGCAGATTAGCTGATAGTCGTGTGCCGTATATATGAGCTTTACATTTCGTCCTGTCTTGCGCCTGTATGCATCTGTTGCAAGCATTATACTCGGTGTCAGGTGAAAATGGATATTGTTAAGGTGTACAACATCCGGCTCAAAGCTATAAAGCACTTTACTCATTTTTCGTCTTGCTTCGGCGGAGTATATAATCCGGAAGGGAGCACTCAGATTCTTCAGCATACCCTTGCCGAAATCCATATCGGAGACATATTTGCCGAGAGTGTTACCAACGGTGTTTTCATTGTTTTCAAGACCAAAATATTCAACCTCGTGTCCGTGATTTTCAAGAGTGTTTCCAAGGCTGAAAACGTAAGTTTCGGCTCCTCCCTTGGGATACAGAAACTTATTTACGAGAAGCACCTTCATATTCTGTTTCCTCCATGGGAGTCTTAAGGCTTTCGTCTGCACTGACGCCGTATAGGCTCAGGGTTTTGCTGCATACGTCGTCCCAGCTGTATTTTTCGCAGATATAGTCCGCCGCATTTGCTTTATAGTCACAAACCGTTTCGGGATTGTCGCAGAGCATTTGCAGTTTATCGGCAAGCATTGTAACATTGCCTTTTTCAAATGTTACGCCATGATCGCCGATTACAGTTGCACATTCGGGGATATCGGAGGTGAGAGAGCAGTTACCGTAGCTCATTGCCTCAAGCAGACTGAGCGGCATTCCCTCGAGATCGGAGGGGAGAACATATACATATGCGTTGCTGTAAAGCTCCTCAAGCACTTTGCCCTGAACGAAGCCGGTGAAAACAATGCGCTTGTCATCACCTGCGAGATTTCGGAGTTCCTGCTGATAGCCTGCAGTGTCAGACGAGCCGCCTGCGATAACAAGCTTTTTGTCCGTGTGAAGCATTTTATAGGCTTCAACTAAATATTTAACTCCCTTTTCGGGAACGAGCCTTCCGAGAAAGAGAATATATTCGTCCTTTTCAAGCCCGTAGAGACTTGTTATTTCGTCTGCAGGCTGTAGTGTCGGACGCGTTACGCCGTTAGGAATGAAAACGGTTTCACGGCGGTAAGTTTCATAAAAATAATTTTTTACATTCTCACTGAGGACAATGATCTCATCTGCATGACGTACGGCGCATTTTTCGCCGGATTTTATGTACCATGCGGCGAACCTGCCCCATTTTGCACGCTGGTGGTCAAGACCGTGTATTGTGGCTATACATTTTTTGCCGAAAAGCTTTGGAAGCCACAGCATTGCGCAGGGTCCCTCTGCATGGAAGTGGACGACATCGTATTTCCCAAATGCTGCCTTAACTGCCGCAAAGAAGGATGCTGTCATTGCCGCGAGTCCTTTTTTGTCGAGCGTTGGGACGGTTTTCAGGCGGATTCCGTTGTATTCGTTCATGTCTGCAGTGTCAAATTCGTTTCCGCTGACATGGTGTCCTCCGCGGTTATAGCAGGTGACGCTGTGTCCGTTTCTGACCATACGCGACGCAAGCTCGGAAACGACGATTTCAACTCCGCCTTCACGCGACGGAATCCTTTTGTGACCGAGCATTGCTATCTTAAGTTTTTTTGTTTCGGACATTACAGTCCCTCCAAGCCGAATACGACACCGACGGTTTTCAACAGGATGACGATATCGGTTTTCATACTGCGTTCAGCTATGTATTTCATGTCCCATCCGAGCCATTCGTCAAAGGAAAGGCTGTTACGGCTCGGCTGAACCTGCCAATAACAGGTGATTCCCGGCTGAACGGATAGCCTTTTCATCTGGGCATCGTTATAAAGTGCAACCTCGCGTGGAAGCGGAGGACGTGGACCGACCATGCTCATATTGCCTATAAGAACATTCCAAAGCTGAGGAAGCTCATCGATGCTGGTTCTTCTGATGAATTTTCCGAAGCGTGTGATTCGCGGATCATCCTTCATCTTAAAGGCAGGACCCTCCATCTCGTTTTTTTCGAGAAGTGAATCGAGCATCTTGTCCGCATTCGGAATCATCGAGCGGAATTTATAGAATTTAAAGTGACGTCCGTTCTTGCCGACTCTCTGTTGGGAATATATCGGCGAAGCACCGGGGCTGTCTATTACGATTATCAGCGCGATGACGAGAAGCGGCAAAAACAGCAGAGTCAGACCAAAAGCTGCGCAGAGTATATCAAAGCATCTTTTGAAGAAAAGATATGATTTTTTGTTATTTACTTTAATATCTGCGGCAATATCGGAGGTGCTTGCTTCTGCCGTGCCGGGAGAACTTACTGCAGTGATTTCATCGGTAGCCAAGGGGAATCATCTCCAAACATAATTTATTTTGCCGGTTTACGCTTGGGTAGTGCCGTTTGAATCTTTGCTGGTTACTTAATTTTGAGGCTCGTAAAAGTTTTCGATAACTGTCTTTTTAACGGAATCCTCATCGGGATAAAACTCCATATACTGTTTTCCATACAAAAATTCGCCCTCAAGGTCGCTTATTCCGACAAACTCATATTCCGAGAATTTTTTCGCCAGATCCTGAAGCTGTGTCACGGAGCGGTCGGATACGATATAATCGGACATTGCGAGTGTTGCGTTTATGATGAACTCTTCGTCATTTTCGGCACATTCCATATACTTCTCGTAAAGAGCGGTTATATACTGCTGTTGACGCTCCATTCGCGTGCTGTTGCTGCTGTCCTCAAGTCCGTATCTTGTTCTGACATAGTGGAGCGCCTGTTCGCCGTTCAATGTGACTTTTTCTCCCTTGACAAGGGCTTTGTCGATCCCTGTGAAGTCATCGAGAACTGTTATCTCAACGCCGCCGACAAGATCATTCATGATGCCGACAGAATCCATTGAAAGCGAAATATAATGGTTAACCTTCATTCCGAGAAGCAGGCTTGAAACAGAGTCCGCCGTGTTTCGACAGCTGACATCCCTGCCGTTGCCGTACGTATGCGCAAGGGCGATCTGCTTGGTTACAGTATCAACTCTGTTTCCTGCAACACCGAGGATACTTACATCAACCATCGAGTCGCGGTTGATATGAACGGTGCTGCACTTTTTATCTTCATTATCAAAAATGAAAAGCATAAGGAAATCCGCCTGACGATCATTGTTATAAGAATCGACAGTCTCTGTTCCTTCATATTTATCAAGACCCATGACGAGAAATGTTTCGATATTGTCTTTCAGAATATATTCTTCATCATTATAGGGCATGGTTTGAAGCGCGATTTCATGCTCCGGAAATTTTGCCTGATGTTTTTCCCAGATTCTCAGAAGTAAGAGGGCAGCGATAATGAGAAAAACAATAGAAATCGCAATAAGCCCATATTTAAGATAGTTACTTTTGTTATCTGTTGCCTTTCCCATTTGTTTCACCTCTATTGATTAATTAAGCGGTGGGTTTTTTCTTGTTCTTCTTAACAACAAAGAAAAGAATGATAAATGCAACTATTGCTATAAGTATTGCATAGAGAGCCGCATTTGAGTTATCCCCTTTGTTGTCTGTGTCGTCTGTATTGCCGGTGCTTCCTGTGTTGTCAATGTTATCTGTGTTGTCAGTATTGTCAGTGTTATCTGTATTAACTGTGTTATCTGTAGTGTCGGTTGTATTGTTGTCTGTGTTGTCGTCAGCTGCGGGAGCTCCTGTGTTTACAACGATTGCAAAGGGAGAAAATTCCTCTTCGGTAAATTCAAGGTGTTCACCGTTGTCTGTAACCTTTGCGTCCTCAATAATGCGCCATTCGCCGTTATAGTAGTGAAGCAGGCATACGAAATTCTTGAGTGTGTCCGCCTTTAAGGTGATGACGAAATGACCGTGCTCCTCATGGGTATCGCAGTCGGTTGCGGTGATATCAAACATATCGCTGACAGCAAGATCGAGAATGTCAATGCCGAGTTCTGTCGCGAGGTCATTAAGCTTTTCATGGAGCTTGCCGAGATCGGGATTTGCTTTGATCTGTGCATATGCTTCCTCAATCAGCTTGCGCGATTCCTCGGAAAGCTCGTCTCTGTCGCTGTATGCTGTGATGATGATCTGTGCAAGACAGTCGTCGGATTCATTGCTTGCGCTGACAAGAGTGGGTGCCTGGTTGTTTGAAGGGCTTTCGATGAAGCCGCCATCTTCGGCAAAAACGGAAACGCTCATGCAAAGAAGCATGGCAAAGGCGAGACAGAGGATGATGATTTTTTTCATAATTAGAATACTCCTTTTATAAAATTTAAATTAAATCGAGCAGGTGATATCCGTACCCGTTAAAATGGTCAATAAAATCGCGGTTTGCTTTTTTTCGTATAAGCTGAAGGGCTTTGTCGAGCTGCGGAGGTCTGTGCGATACACTGTGGCAGTCTGAGCCGATGGCGTGTACCTCTCCGTCCAAAAAGGTTTTAATCGCACGTCGCTTTGAGGCGGCTTCGATGAAAAAGCTCGCATTGACCTGCATTTTTATATCCGCTTCATAGAGCGTACTGAAGGTTTGGGTGTTTTGAAACGGGAGATAGCGGTCAATGTGTGCAAGAATGAGATTTATGTCACCCGTGTTTGAGATAGACGTCAGCTCTTTTACGGTGTAATCTGTCCATTTTTCCATTGGCATTTCGAGCATAAGAAGCTTGGTGCCCTCGATGCAAAGGCGTTTTAGGCTGGACATTTTACCGATCCCGGCGTAATAACGCACCTCCGCTCCGAGTAATATTCTCGGGGAAATCTCCGGAAGATGACTGCAAAGGCTTTCGTACGATTCAAGGCGTCGCTTTATGAAGTCGTCAACAGATTCGTCATTTGCATAGAAATGAGGCGTGGCAACAACGGTGTCAACTCCTTGCTCCGAAAGCATATGTAATAGAGTCAGGCTTTCTTCGATATCCCGGCTTCCGTCGTCCATTCCGGGGAGTATATGTGCATGCCAGTCTATCATGACTTCTTGCCCTTGGGCGTGCTTTGATAGTAGCGGTAATATTTGTAGTATTTATACTTCTTGTATTTACTGTAAGAGCCGCCGCCGGTCTTTGTTTCGTTCATAACGCAGCCGAGCACCTTTACGTTTGAGAGCTTTAACTGTCTGAAGCAGTGCTCAAGCTCCTTTTTCTCGGTATATTCCTCTCGGACAACGACAACCATTCCGGTGATGTAGTTTGATATCGCAACCGCATCGGAAACGATATTCACGGGAGGCAGGTCAACGACGATATAGTCGAAGTGCTCCTTGAGAGTATTGAGTGCCGCTTCCATTCGCTTTGAGCCAAGTAACTCAGATGGGTTAGGCGGAATATCTCCGGAGGGAATTATGTACCATGTGTCAAGCATTTGGGACTGATAGTCACTGAGCTGGAGCGGAAGTCTGTTCATGAGGACATCCGTGAGTCCCGGGGAGCTTGCAATATCCATCTTTTTCGCAATGGACGGGATTCGCAGGTCTCCGTCAATGAGAAGCACCTTGCCGCCGCGTTCTGCGAGTACATATGAAAGGTTTACGGCTGTTGTTGATTTGCCCTCTCCTCTCATTGCGCTTGTAACGCCGATGACGGGACATTTTTCGCCCTCGGGGAGAGTGAAGTCAAGGTTTGCACGGATCAGCTTATATTGCTCTGTTGCTGTAAATTCAAGATTTTTATGGAGCGTTTTTTTGCTTTCCGATTGGAAGAGGAGATTAGCCTTCAGTTTTTTTCTGCCTGATATTTTCATATTGTGTCACCTCTTGCGGAATTGTCCTTTTTGCTTTTTTGTGAATAGTAATAGCCGTACTTCTTACCGGAGGTGTTTAGAAGATCGGGCACCTTTCCGAGAATCGGATATTCATAATTATTGAGAATATAATCCTCATCGTGAATCGTATCGTCAAGCAGGGCGGAGATGACAACTATAACTATGCTGAGTAATATTCCGAGCATGAGTCCGATAGCTGTATATGTTGTGATGCTTGGAGCGACCTTTTCAAGCTCGGGAATTGCCGAATCGACAACCTCCATTGAAGCACCGTCGATGATTTCAGAGATGCGTATCGGGAGCACCTCTGCGATGGTGTTTGCAATTTTTGAAGATTCATACGGATCCTCGGTTGTTACGGTGACGAGCATTATCTCGGTTTCGTTTGAGGGAGCATATGTGAGCATATCGGAGAGCTGCTTATATGTGTAGTTGACCTCGGCTTTTTCGATTATGCGCTCAAGCGTACTGCGGCTGTCGAGGATATCGCCGTATGTACGGACGAGACTTTGCGCCGCTGTGAGCTCGGAGGAACTGATGCTGAAGCTCGTGTTTCCGAGGGAGAAGGAATTATTGTTAACGTAAAGCTTTATTGACGAGGAATAGGTTGGTGCGATGGCAAAAGCAGAGATAGCAAAGCCGATTGCCGCAGCGAGAAAACCGGCAAGAGCGATGAACCATGCTCTGCGCCAGAGGGTTTTCACAATGTGAAGAATGTCTATTGTGTAATATTCCCTTGTGTTTAATTCTTGTTTTTCCATGAGATTCTGAGCTCCTTAAAGTTCACGCCATAGTTGAATTGTGACATATTTTAGGGCGGATGCGCTCAAACCGGCACACCCTTAATTTTCCTTGGAATAATTCCCCTTATAATTATATCACACTCAAATCAAAAATCAAATTGTCATTATAAACAAAATGACATGATACGTGAGAAAATATTTTTGCGCCATTATCACAGATGCACAAAAAAGTGTCGAATATTCCGCCGTTTTC
>JAZNFB010000193.1:0-2203 GCA_045588895.1 Candidatus Flemingiibacterium sp. | reverse complement strand
GGACGTCAGGGCGACCCCGGTGAGTCACGCTTCTTCCTCTCGCTCGAGGATGACCTCATGCGTCTTTTCGGAAGTGAACGCGTTTTAGGTATGGTTGAACGTCTTGGACTCGAGGAGGATCAGCCGATTGACGCAAATATCCTTTCCAATGCAATTGAGGGCGCACAAAAGCGTCTTGAGGACCAGAACTTCCAGCGTCGTAAGACAGTCCTCGAATATGACGACGTTATGAATCAGCAGCGCGGAATCATATATAAGCAGCGCCGCTCTGTGCTCGACGGTGCAGACCTGCGTGAAACTGTTCGCGGAATGATCGACGAAACAATCGAAATCGGCGTTGACACTCACACCGTCTCCGAAAATCCCGCTGAATGGAATATCGACGCAATACGCTCACATTTCTTCGGTTTACTCTGCCGTGAGGACGATTTCAAGTATACCGATGAAGAACGTGCATCACTCAAAAAGGATGACATTAAAAAGGTTCTCCACGAGCGTGCTGATGCTCTTTACGAAACAAAGGAAACCGAGTTTGGAGAGCGTATGCGTGAAATTGAACGTGCGGTTCTTCTGCGTGCGGTTGACCAGAACTGGATGAATCACATTGACGCAATGGACGATCTGCGCAGTTCTGTCGGACTTCAGGCTTATGCACAGCGCAGTCCCATAAACGAGTACCGTTTCGCCGGCGGAGATATGTTCGATGACATGATCGCACAGATTCGTGAGGATACAACACGTATGATTCTCGCAATCTCGCCTCGCCGTGACACGGAAATCAAGCGTGTTGAGGTTGCAAAGGCAACAAGTGAAGGCTTTGCCGGCGGTGCACAGAACCGTGTTGCACCTGCAAGCCGGGGAAATGCGTCACAAACAGGTATCGTCAGCCCAACTGCACGCACCACTCCCAAGGTTGGACGTAACGATCCCTGCCCCTGCGGAAGCGGAAAGAAATATAAAAAGTGCTGCGGTAGCGGAATAGCTGATACCGCCGAATAATATAATAAAAAACACGACTGCGCTCTGACTTTAGGGCGCAGTTTAAAAAAGGAATTTACATATGGGCTTCGGTTTTCTTTTTATCGGATACTTTTTCCTGCTGTTTTACCCGCTCGACACAGCCGGCATCCTGCCGAATCTTTCGGTAATCGGCTGTCTTTTGATGCTTGCCGCCATGAAGCGGTTAACTCAGTACTGTCCCGAAAATAAGTCGTTCAGGGCGGCGAAATATGCGCTTTTACTTCTGTCTCTTTTCTCTGCAATAATGCTTGTGCTTAATTTTATACCGAAGGACGGTATTGCTACCGATTCCGCTTCGACTATTTCAATGAGCACAGTATGTATATACTCGGCAACGCTCATTGCAAAGCTCACACTCTGTGTATATTCTGTCCTGCTGTTTCTTGGAATACACCGCCTTTCAAACGAGGTGGAGCTTCCAAAGCTTTCCTCTGCGGCGACTCGAAGAATAACGGTAATGGGTGTTTTCGGCGCGGCAATGCTGTTTTCGGGTATAGCTGAGATAGTGCTGTCATCGGGCGTCACGGCAAGCGACGGGTTTATAACTGTTGTAGCCTATGTCGGGCTGTTTGCAAGGCTTCTTGAATATGTTTGTATTCTTATGAGTCTTTTCCTGATCTTCTCCTGCTATGCGAAAATATGCCTTGAGGGAGACGAGGATATGCCATACCGCGAGGATGTTTTCGATAAGATCATTGCATGGACAAAACGGAGTAAAAAATAACTGAAAGGAATGAAAAAATATGGTGAACGTAAAAAACAAGCGCACGGATGTATCGCCGAAAAAACACCTCGGATACGGATATTTCATCGCCGCCGTTATTTTCATATTTAATCCATGCATTAACATTGTTGATATCCTGCCCGACTTTTTCGGTTATATGCTTTTACTGAAGGGACTCGAAAAATGGGCAGATCTTTGTCCAAATATCGCAGACGCAGTGCAGGGACTTAACAAGCTTCGCTGGTATATGCTGATAAAGATCCCGGCGATCCTTCTTATTCCGATAATGAGAGAGGACACCTTCGTCCTTTTGCTGACGTTTTCTTTCGTTCTTATAGAGCTGATATATGCAATTCCTGCCGCAGGGCGTATCTTTGACGGTCTTGATGAAACTGATGAACTCCTGCTCCATGCACCCCGGAGAGCCAAGATGCACGTCAGAAATCGGAACAATTGTAA
>JAZNFB010000192.1:0-2129 GCA_045588895.1 Candidatus Flemingiibacterium sp. | reverse complement strand
GATCGCTCTTTCCAAGCTCCTCAAAATCAGCGATTGCGGTGAGGGGAAGAGAGATGTTTGTGTAGATGAGCTTCTTGCCGCCGGGGATCTTCGGGAGGTTGAGAGTTGTCTCTGCCGCCGCATCAAGACCGCCGATGTGTGTTACCATTGCAGAGGGATTGATAAGTCCTTCCTCTGTAAGTCTTACGCTCTCGCGAAGGTCGTCTGTGTTACCGCCGCTTGTGCCGACGATGTGAGTTGATGCGTAGTGTACGTTATAGAAGTTGAACATTGCGGAGAAGTCGGTCTTGGTCGGGCCTGCGAAGAAGTTGAGGCATCCGTCCTTACCGAGGAGAGCGTCACCCTGCTCAACAACCGGCTTAACGGGAGCGAATACGAATACGTCGTCATATCCCTCGGGAGCGAGGCTCTTTAAGTAAGCGGTGGAATCTTCATATTTAGAAGTGTTTACATACATGAGCTTAACACCGTTCTTTGCTGCCTTTTCAACCGTAACCATCTGTGCAGCTCTTTCAAGACGTGCCGCATCGATATCGGTTACAACGAGGAGTGACGGACGGCGATCGCAGCTGATTAAGTAGTCAACAGCACCGAGACCCATAGGACCTGCACCTGCGAGAACACAAGCGTTACCGCCTTCCTTGATACCCATATCGTGAACGTATGAACCGCCCTTTGTGTGATAGTTTGCGTGTGCACCGCCGATGACACAGCTCATAGGCTCGGAAAGGGAACCGTAGAAGTAAGCGTCACCGTTATACTTTAAAAGGCAATCCATTTCGAGAGTGTCTGCAGGGATGATTACATATGTAGCACCGCCGCCGCAGTATTTATAGCTGTAGCCGGGAGCCATGAGACTGCCGTTTCTGTTGTGAGCCGGCTGGATTGCAAACTTATCGCCGGGCTTGAATTTGTCCTGCCACTTCTTTCCTACTTTAACGATGTCGCCGCAGAACTCGTGACCGAGAATTGTGGGATTAACGGCACAGTCATCGGGAACACGCTTGTGCGCGCCGCCCTGTAATGCAGCCTTGTGAGATGACATACAGAGGCTGTCTGATATAATATGAGCAAGGACCTCGTCATCCGCAATTTCGGGAAGCTCAAATTCCTCGAGACGGAGGTCGTTGGGACCGTAGATTCTAACTGCTTTGGTTTTCATAGTATGTTTCCTTTCGTGTGAATAAATTATATTACATAATATATTGTATCAACTAACGAATAAAAAGTCAATGACATTTTTCACAAATTTGCGGATTTTTTTTCGAAAAACTCTTTTATTTATCGGAATTTTGTGGTATAATGTATTTAATCACATTTTTGACTGTTAATACGGAGGAAATCTAACATGAACGCACACGATGCCGCACTTCGGATGACGGAGCTTGCGCGCCTGCTTGAATATCATTCGCGTCTATATTATGTACTCGACGCGCCCGAGATTTCCGATTATGATTATGATATGATGTTCCGTGAGCTTGTGACGCTTGAAGAGCAGTACCCAAAGCTCGCCGATCCAAATTCGCCGACCAAGCGTGTCGGAGGAAAGGCTCTCGACGGCTTTAACAAGGTTGTACACAATGTTCCGCTCGGAAGTCTTTCCGATGTTTTCGATTACGATGAGGTTCGTGCATTTGTTTCGCGCATGAAGCTTGTCGATCCCGACTGTGAATTTACGGTTGAATGTAAAATTGACGGTCTGTCCGTTTCGCTTGTTTACGAGAACGGTAAATTTGTTCGCGGCGCAACACGCGGTGACGGCAAGACAGGTGAGGATGTTACAGAAAATCTCCGTACGGTGCGCACAATACCGCTTACAATTGACACAGATGAGCCGTATGTTGAGGTGCGCGGTGAGGTATATATGTCGCGTGCAAAATTTGAAAAACTGAATGAGCGACGTGAAGCAGAGGGAGAAGCGTTATTTGCAAATCCCCGTAACGCTGCGGCAGGAACGCTTCGTCAGCTTGATTCAAAGATCACGGCTTCTCGCGGACTTGATATTTTTGTTTTCAATTACCAAGCAGGAACAAAGACATTTGACACTCATTCGGAGAGTCTTGATTGGCTGAGAGGTGTCGGCTTTACGGTTTTGCCGGAATACAGTGTTGTTAAGAACGCCGATGAGG
>JAZNFB010000191.1:0-2523 GCA_045588895.1 Candidatus Flemingiibacterium sp. | reverse complement strand
CAAGCACGTAACGGTCACCAACCTTGGTTGCAACGAAACGAAGCTCATTGTCCGAACAGAATTTGGAGAAACCGAAGTTGGTCATTATCGTGCCGACAACGGTGTTCTTCGAGAGCTTGCCGCGTGCCTTCATGTCGAGCGCAACAATTGCCATGATCATGTCGCCGTCAACGTCATTTCCCTCGTTGTCGATGCAAAGGCAACGGTCAGCGTCACCGTCGTAAGCGATACCTGCGTCAAGTCCGTGCTCGATTACGTATGCTCGAAGTGCTTCAAGATGAGTCGAACCGCAGTTTTCGTTGATGTTTACGCCGTCGGGATTATTTGAGAGAATGGTTGCATTTGCGCCGAGTCTTTCAAAAAGCTGTGCCGCTGTTCTGCTTGCCGAGCCGTTTGCGCAGTCAACCGCGATGTTCATGCCCTCGAGTGAGCAGTGTACGGAGCTTACGAGGTGATCGATATAATCCTTGACTGCCGTGGTACAGCGAGTGACACGTCCGATGTTTTCTCCGACTGCCAATTTCGGTTCGGGATCGTTATCGAGCACAATGGATTCAATGCGTTCCTCGAGCTGATCCTCTAATTTGTAGCCGTCCTCGTTAAAAATCTTGATGCCGTTGTACTCATAAGGATTGTGCGAGGCGGAAATCATGATGCCTGCGTGCGCCTTGTACTTGCCGACGAGATATGCAACGGCAGGGGTCGGTACAACGCCGAGATCGATGACATCAGCGCCAACCGAGCAGAGTCCTGCGGTGAGTGCCGAGGCTAACATCTCGGAGGAGATTCTGGTGTCCATGCCGACAAGAACGGTTGGCAGGTAACGCTTACCGCTTGAGAGCACCTCTGCGGCGGCACGTCCTATCTGCATTGCACGCTCACAGGTCAGCTCCGAGTTAGCGACACCACGTGCGCCGTCGGTTCCAAAAAGTCTTCCCATGTTTGTTTCTTCCTTTCAATAATTAATACTTATCTGCGATGTTGTCGTGAGCCTTGTAGATGCAGTCAGGGGGTATCACGCCGCGAACACGTGACAGCGGATAGATGTCTGTGTTTCGCCCGATTACCGTGCCGGGACAAAGCACGCTGTTGCATCCAACCTCAACGAAATCGCCGAGCATCGCGCCGAATTTTTTGCGTCCGGTGTCGATGGCTTCGCACTCTGCCTTGACTGTTACGTGAGTCTTGTCGCTTTTGACATTGGACGTTACAGCACCTGCACCCATGTGTGATTTGTAGCCGAGAATCGAATCTCCGACGTAGTTAAAATGCGGCACGTGAACAGAATCGAACAGTATGCAGTTTTTTAACTCGCAGGAATTTCCGACAACAGCACCCTTGCCGACTATAGCGTTTCCTCTGATGTACGCACAGTGACGTATCTCCGCGCCCGAATCGATGATGCAAGGCCCGTTTATACAAGCGCTCGGTGCGACCTTTGCGTCCTTTGCTATGTAGACGTTATTGCCGCGATTATCATATACATCCGGGTCAAGTGTCTTTGCGAGGGTGATGATGTAATCGGCGATCGAATCGAGCAGCTCCCACGGATAAGCGTCCGCGCGAAAGAGGTCTGCGGCGATTGTATGAGAGATGTCATAGAGGTCGGCGATCTTTGGGATGAAGGTTTTCTTCATTTATTATATACTCCTTTCTGCGAAAATGTTCCGCGTATTTTGTCTGCCGTAGCAAACAATATGTATATTATATCATATAGTTAAATACTTGTCAATGCCAATGTGGGGAGATAGAAAAACAGAGGGAGAAATATTATTTTTGTGGTGACTACATTGACAAAGCGAGGTGTATGTGACATAATTAAACTGCCAAACTAATTAAATATTGCAAAATAGTATAATTTTCTTTTTAGAAAAGGGTATATCTTTTTTTCTGTATGCCAAAAATGAATTTGATAAAATGCAGATTCCGCTTTTGGCATATGAGGTTATACCGGTTTTGCAAAGGATTAGTTTGGCGACTATCGGAGTTTGCGTTTTTGTGCGTCTGCTTCGGAGGGCGCACTTTTTTATTTTATTAAGGAGATGAAAATTATGACCTCGCAAGAAACCCCAAAAAAGAAGAAACCGATACTAAAGATTGTGGCTGTAATACTGGTGATCTGCATCTGTCTTGCCGGTATTGGAATTGCCGCAAATGTTCTTTTTTTCAAAAAAGACGCTAATGAAAATGTCGGCTTTCAATTTAGTGCAATTTCCGGAAAATTCACCGAGCAGGAAGTGACCGACGGCGAATCTGCAATCCTTGCCGTAAAGGAAATAGCCGATTCCATAGGTTACACAAATGCAGCCGAGGAATTGACGGTCAGCGCAGAGGATACCGTTGACAATCTTTCGTATTACAGACTTCAGCAGAATTATAAAGGCATACCCGTTTGGGGAAACGCCGTTGTTGTTATCGCAGATGAAAACGGCGAAACAAAAGGTCTGACGGGAAATGCACTTGACGTGAATGGGGACATTTCCTTGACTCCGACTGTTGAGAAAGAGGTTGCTGCAAAGAAAG
>JAZNFB010000190.1:0-2791 GCA_045588895.1 Candidatus Flemingiibacterium sp. | reverse complement strand
TGCTTCTATAACTGCACCTACTGCGGCAACGGTAACTTCCGTAAGGTTTACCCGAACAAGAAGATATATGCCCGTTTCCGCTCGCCCGAAAATGCGATACTTTATTTAAAAACACTTCTTGAAAAGCATCCGCAGATCAAGTTTATCAACTTCCGAGATGCTATATTCAATATGTTCCCCGATTGGTTTGATAAGTTTATTGATATGTATACAGAACAGATACGTCTGCCGTGTACGGGTAACATCCGTTTCGATATACTAACGGAGGAAACCGTCAAAAAAATGAAAGCGGCGGGCTTTTACACCATCGATATGGGACTTGAAAGCGGTGACCCGGAGATGCGCTTCAAGTATCTTCGCCGTTATCAGACGGATGAGATGATAATCCGCTGTTCACAGTGGTTCCACAAGTACGGAATCGCACAGCTGACCTATAATATAATCGGTCTGCCTTTCGAAGATATTCACCGCGCACTCAAGACGATCAAGCTTAATGCACGCATAAAGAGTGACCGCACCATTCCGAATATTTTCTACCCTTACGAGGGCACTGCACTTTACGAAATATCGAAGGAAGCCGGTTTCATTCCCGAGGGCGACCTGACAAAGCGCCGTGTACCGCTTGTACAGCCGCAGTTCCCGGAGGAGCAGGTGCTTTTCATTGAGGCTTATTTCATGCATTTTGTGAAGCGTTACAAGAGAGCGTATGCGATGCCGAAGTGGCTTGGCGGGCCTTACGAAAAGTGGCTTGACAAGCGTGTTACAGGCAAGCACGTGCCGTACAAATTCTACGTTAAGCTGCACGATATTTATGCCGGCATGCGCAACAAATTAAAGGATCTGCTCGTCAACCGTATGCCGAAGCTTTACGTCAAGCTGCGTATGATGAAGCATAAAAAGAGAGCGCAGACGAAATAAAGGAGAGAGCGTAAAAATGGCACATTATATTGATCAAAGCAAATGCATCTGCTGTGCGACCTGCGATGTGGAATGTCCGTTCCATGCGGTTGTGATAAGCCCGGAGGGAAAATTCAGTATTGACGCGAAAAAATGCCGCGACTGCAGAAAATGCGCCGAGGCGTGTCCCATGGATGCAATTGAGAAAAAATAAAATAGCAGGTACTGTCATGCATCAGAGTGCAGGCGGTACCTGATTTTTTATGCGGAGCGCTACAGAAGTATGCCGCACTGTCGCTTGTACAGTGTCGTTTGCAAAAGAACGCTAAACAAAAAAAGCCGCCTTATTTTTAAAGACAGCTTTAATGTATACATTATAATACCTTTGATAAAAACTCTTTCGTGCGCTGATGCTTGGGACTCTCAAAGAAGCTCTTGGGATCTGCTTCCTCGAGGATAATACCCTCATCCATAAAGAGTATGCGTGACGCAACCTCACGTGCAAATCCCATTTCGTGGGTTACGACAACCATCGTCATTCCGTCCTTTGCAAGCTCACGCATAAGGTCAAGCACCTCGCCAACCATTTCCGGATCAAGCGCGGATGTCGGCTCATCAAAGAGTATCACGTCCGGATTCATCGCAAGCGCACGTGCAATCGCAACTCGCTGCTTCTGTCCGCCGGAAAGAGTTGACGGATAAACGTCCGCCTTGTCTGAAAGTCCGATACGCTCAAGCAGACGCAGTGCATTTTCGCGTGCCTCTGCCTTGATTTGTTCTTTTGTTTTAAAAGTTTTGAGCTGTCTCCGTTCAGCAAGTCCGACGTGCACCGGTGCGAGCATTATATTTTCAATAACCGTTTTATTATTGAAAAGGTTGAACTGCTGGAAAACCATACCGATCTTGCGGCGGTGAAGATTGATATCGACCTTCATATCGGCAATGTTTACTCCATGAAAGATAATCTGACCGCCGGTTGGGTCTTCCATGCAGTTAAGACAGCGCAGGAACGTACTTTTTCCGCTTCCCGAAGGACCGATAACACAAACGATATCGCCCTTTTCGATCTTGACGTTAACGCCCTTCAAAACCTCGAGCTTACCGAAGCTTTTCTTTAAATCAACTACGTCTATCACTCTTCTGCAGCCTCCTTTCCATAATCTTGATTCCGAGCGTTATCAGCATTACAAGCACAATATAGATAATCGCCATAAAAAGATACGGGATGAGGTACTCATAGTTACTCGTACCGATTTCGGTGAATACTTTATAAAGGTCCACAACCGCAACAAAGCTTGCAACTGAGGTTTCCTTGATAAGCGCAATGAACTCGTTTCCAAGAGTGGGAAGTATATTTTTAACCGCCTGAGGAACGACGATCTTCATCATAGTAACAGAATAACTCATTCCGAGCGCACGACCTGCTTCCATTTGTCCCGGATCAACAGACTGTATTCCGGCGCGCATCATTTCAGATATGTAAGCACCGCTGTTAAGTCCGAAAACAAGCACACAGGTGTTTATTGAGCCAATATTGATTCCAATCATCGGGAAAATAACGAAATATGCCAAAAGAAGCTGAACAACTATCGGCGTTCCTCTGAAAAATCCGACGTATACAGCAAAAATTTTATCGAGTATACGCGGCAGGATTTTGTATTTTGGCATAACTTTAACTGCGGCGATCAATGTACCGATAACAATACCGATAATAAGACCGACGACAGCGATGATCAGCGTATTTTTAAGTCCCTCTGAAAAGACACGAATGTAACCTTCGTTTATCCAGAACGACCGCCAGAATTTTGACCATCTTATTGCAATATCTGCCATTGGGACCTCCTATCTTAAAAGTTTGGAGCCGGTCGTCAACAGGGACGTTCCGACTCCGGTT
>JAZNFB010000189.1:0-2314 GCA_045588895.1 Candidatus Flemingiibacterium sp. | reverse complement strand
GCCTCTCTGCATAGCCTCGCCGAAATCAACCAGATATCCGTCGAACTCAGGTCCGTCAACGCAGGCAAACTTTGTTTTGCCGCCGACGGTCAGTCGGCATCCGCCGCACATTCCCGTTCCGTCGATCATGATGGGATTCATCGACACGATGCAGGGGATACCTGTCGGGCGTGTCTCTTCAACGACGAATTTCATCATGATAAGCGGACCTATGGTGATTACCTTGTCAAAGCGTTCTCCTGACGCGAACATTTCGCCAAGCGGAACACATACGTTGCCTTGTCTGCCGTACGAGCCGTCGTCGGTCATGACGAACAGGCGGCTTGATGCAGCGGTGAATTCATCCTCTAAAATAAGCAGATCCTTTGATCGGAAGCCGATGACGGACGTGACCTCACAGCCCATTTCGTGAAGTGCCTGAGCGATGGGAAGCGCTATTGCGCATCCGACGCCGCCGCCGACGATGCAGACCTTTTTTAAACCGTCAAGCTCCGTGGGAGTGCCGAGCGGTCCCACAAAATCCTGAAGGCAGTCGCCGACCTCTTTGTGATTGAGCTTTTCTGTGGTTGCACCGACTATCTGAAATATTATTTTAACTGTTCCGGCGATGCGGTCATAACCGGCGATGGTGAGCGGAATGCGTTCGCCGTCCGCATCGGTGCGCAGGATTATAAACTGTCCCGGCAGTGCTTTTTTTGCCACAATGGGAGCCTCAATTTCCATCATCGTGACGGTGGGGTTGAGGCTTTTTTTAGCTGTGATCTTGTACATTGTTTTCTCCTTCTTCGTGTGCAGACGCACAAGGTGAATGCAGTCTGCAAATTCCTCTCTACTTATTATATCATATGAAAGCAACGTTTTGCAATAGTATACGAGTGATGAATTTGACGATTTTTTATGTGATTTTACAGTTTGTTGAGTGCGAATGTGATATTTTTGGGGTTACTTTTTGTATTTTGTAACATTATAGGTGTCAAGAAACGCGAAAATTCAGCGAAAAATTTCCGATTTCGATATTACATCTCCAATATCGTGCGAAAAAGTGTTTAATGTACACACACAAATCGACAGAGCAAAATGCTTTTATGCTGTATAATTATGGCAAAGCAAAAATAAGGACGGTAAATATCATGGCAATATATAAATTTTTACGGGACAAGCTCGTCGGCGCATTTGCACACGGTACGGCATCCGCCGAGGAAGGTGGGCTTGAAATCACAAAAACTGATGTTGTACATATAATAAAGGGGCTTTGCACAGCAATACTTTCGTATATACTTGGTTCATCCGGTGTACTGTTTTCGAGCTACCCGTTTGGGATCGCGTTTTTATGTGCAGTAAGTAAATTTGTCCCGTACAGCTACGTAGGCCTTCTCATCTCATCGATTGGGGTACACGGATATTCTGTAGCTACAGCGGTCATATATACGGTGATAATAATGCTTCGGTTTGCGCTTTGCCGACTGTTCGAGGCGGACGGGATGTCGAGAGAAACGGATAAAAAGGCGCGTTTTTTCGGAGTTGCCAAAATTCTTAAAAAAACAACTCTTGGAAATGATACGATGTTCGGCGAGAGTGTGTTGATAAGATGCGCAATATCTTGCTTTGCGGCATTTGTTTTCGGACTTTACCGCCTTATTTCCGGTGGATTCCTGTATTATGACCTTTTCGGACTTCTCGCGGGATTTCTTATATGCCCGCTGAGTACACTTTTGCTTTCGGGGCTTTTTGTACGTGACGGGAATCTCGCACGCTTTTCGGAGCTCTCCTTTGCGACGCTCATGTTTATTACGGTTTATGCGCTGCGTGATTATTCTGTTTTTGGCTTTTCGCCGTCTTTTATTGCGGCATTTTTCATAACTCTTTGGGCGGCATCATCTATGGGGGCGCTAAAGGGATGCGCGGCAGGACTCCTTTCGGGAATGGCGTGCGGCGGAGTTGAGGTTTTCGGTATATCCGGATTACTTGAGATCTCTTATTCACTTGGCGGAGCGCCGTGCATGATGGCAATTGCAGGGCTTTGCTTGGGCGGACTTTGGAAGCTTTCAGTGACCGCAGCTCTTACAAGTGCAGCCGTACTTGCGGCGGCACTAGGGCTTTCTATTGACGGATACGGTGTGCTTTCACGCTTGCTGCCGGATATTTTGTGTTCTTTGACATTATTTGTTCCTCTGTCCCGCCTTTCGATTCTTCCGCCGATTCCGATGCTTGTGCGATCGGATGCGGATAAGCTTTGCGATGATGCAGTGATCCTCGAAAAAAAGCAAGCAGATTCGGCACAGAGGATGAATTCGCTTTCTGAGGCATTTGCACA
>JAZNFB010000188.1:0-3586 GCA_045588895.1 Candidatus Flemingiibacterium sp. | reverse complement strand
TAAAGACTGCAATACACGGAACAGTACCCACGCCGTAAAAGGTGTCTTTACTGAGTGATATGACACCCTCAAGAGTATGATGCTTCAAAATGTTCTCTTTGACAGCTTGTTCGTCCTTGCTCTTTCCGGTCATAGCGGATTGCGGAACGATAACAGCACACCTTGCACCGACTGTCAAGCTGTTCAGCAAATGCTCTGTGAAAGCTATCTCGTACAAATCGGGGTTTGCCTTACTGCCTTGTGAGTAAGGTGGATTCATAAAGCCGACTGTCGCACCTTTTAACTGCAACTGATTGGGGTTTAACTTCAAAAAGTCGGTGTCTATAAGGTTGCTCTTGCCGTCGCCTCGAAGTATCATATTGGTTGTAGCTATCGTGAACATATAGGGTTGAAGCTCAACGCCGTGCAGTTGCGTTTGTCTGATATTCCGCTTTTCGCTGTCTGTTGTTGCTTGCTTTAACATTTTATGCATAGCCGCAATCAAAAAACCTGCCGTACCACAACACGGGTCAAAAACTGTGTCCGTCGGTTTGATATCAACCAAATCACAGAAAAGCTCCGTTATGTGTTTAGGTGTCAATACGATACCAAGTGTCTGTCCGTCGCCGCCTGAGTAGCTCATGAACTCTCCGTAAAATCTGCCGAGGTAATCTTCTGCACTTTGGCTGTAACGGATTGAACGATATATTTTGTCATATAAAAATTCTGTAAAATGACGAAGCGGTGTCTTTTTCAGCTTCGGCTCAACCTCGTTGAGTTTTGCCGTGTCTTTGATTAGTGCAAACTGCGACAAGAGCTTTTGCTTTTTGACTTCCGGCGCTACATTAGCCCTCTGCAAATTGTCTGCAATCGCTCTGTATATCTTTTCGCCGTCGGTCTTGATAGTGTCGCCCGTAAGCTCGTCGATGGAAAAGTTTTTAGATTCTATTTCTCTTAGTGCAAGCAGTATTCCCGAAACAATAAGAGGTTTGTCGGTGTCTTTAAGACTGCCGTAATTCCTCAAATCCTCGTGCAAAGCGGCTGCATCCTTTAATATTTCCGCTGTTTCTTTTTCGCTGTCCGTGTCTTCGCCGAGCACTTCACGTACAAAATACTCGTCAATATTGCTCTCGCTGAATGATATAAAAGACTCAACCTCCGGCAATTCTCTGTAAAACTCTGTTTCATCAATGTATACTGGTGTAATTTTGTGCTTTTTCTCGTCGCCTGATACACCGAAAGCTATTATTTTTTTATAGCTTGTATGCTCTGCAAGGTGCTTGCCATAGAACAATGCACCATTAACGGCGTAGTCGGTAACTGCCCCGACCTCCTGACTGATAACACCGCCGCCGTCGAGCTTGATATGCTTTGACAGGTCCGCTTTGTCCTCGATAACAAGCAAATAGTCTTTAACCACGCCCACATATTCTGGAAAGCCTACTCGTCCCGTGCCTTTCTTGGAAGCGGTCTTTAACGCTGTATCTATTTCAAGTATGCTGCTGCCTTGTGCGTCCATGCTGATATCCGCTTGTTTCAAAAGCTCCCATACCCACAAATCTGTTTTTACTTCTTTTTTAGCCATAATATCACCTAAAAACTTATGTATTTAATGTATTACACCACAGACATTATATCACAATTCCTCAGATTTGTAAATAAATATCAAGAAAAATCAATAAAAATACAACAGCGTTACACTTCAAAGCTCAATAAAAAAGCTCCGCCTGTAAAAAACGGAGCTCTCGAAGCTTTTTAATGTGTTGAAATAACGATTTTTCTTTGTCAACCGCTATCATGCATCTTCTAAACAAACAGCGGTCTTAACTGCCGTCCGTCCATTGCCGCCGCAAGCGCCTCGGGGATTCTCTCAAAGTCCGAAACAAGCGAATGTGGCTTACTCTGCGGATCATCCTGCACGAGCGGCACAAAGTATACCGCCTTACGGGTGAGCATCCGTGAAAGATTAGCAAGATTTGCAGACATCGAATCGTTGCTCGCAAGTGCAATGAGGAGCGGACGGTCACACCGTAAATGTGCCTTGCACGCCATCGTGACCGACGTATCCGTAACGCCGTTTGCTAACTTTGCAAGAGTATTTCCCGTGCACGGAGAAACGATCAACGCATCAAGCTTCACCTTCGGTCCGAGTGGCTCGGCGGCGTCAACCGTGTGTATGATTTCCCTCTTACATATCGCTTTGATTCGCTTACGTATATCCTCTGCCTTACCGAAGCGTGTATCGGT
The DNA here is from genome assembly GCA_045588895.1 of Candidatus Flemingiibacterium sp. GTDB lineage: Bacteria > Bacillota > Clostridia > Oscillospirales > CAG-272 > Flemingiibacterium. Next base: position 1,360 of record JAZNFB010000188.1, on the reverse strand, counting down.
AAAGTAAGCGATCTCGCTCATAATGGGAAGAATCTCATGCCCGTCGGCAGATAGCTTTTCCATCATGGCAATACTGCGCGAAAAGGTACAGAAGGAGCCGCATAGTGCATAGCCGATAAGCATACTATTCCCCCTCCTTATATTTTTCAAGGCAAGAGAGTACCGTATCTGCAATTATGCGTCCCGACGTGACCGGCGCAACCTTACCGGGAAGTGACAATGCCCAGATAATGTTCATTCCAATCTCCTCTGCTGCAGCAATGTCAACGCCGCCGGGCTTCGAGGCAAGGTCAATTATAAGTCCGTGCTTCCCTACAGCCTCAAGCTCTTCCTTGCCGAGCACCATATGCGGAACTGTGTTGAATATCATGTCAAACCTCTGCTTTGAAAACACCTGCGCCAGCTTCTGTGTCACTGCAGAATCATATCCGTATGCACGTATCCACGCAAGATCCGATGGCTTTCTCGCGCTGACCGTAACCCTTGCGCCGAGTGAATCGAGAAGCCTTGCAAGAACCTTGCCTATACGTCCGTAACCTATAACCAGTGCGCTCGATTCGTTTATCGTCGTTGGTATTTCGTGCATTGCGATCTCAATAGCACCCTCGGCAGTCGGAACTGCGTTGGCTATTGCAAATTCGTCACGCTCATAATAATCGAAAACCGATATGCCGTACGCCTCACAGAGCGATATCGCTTTTTTAGGTAACTTTCCGCCGCAGAGAAGCATCGTGCCGTTTTGTGACATCAGAGTGCAAAGCTTTTCGATTGTAAGCTTACATCCGCCTGAAAGCGGCATCGAAATATGCTCACCGTCACTGCTCACAGGAAGTGGAAGTATCACTGCATCACTGCCCTGTACCGCTTTTTCGGCAGTTTTGCATACCTCGCCGCAATCGCTGACAGTGCCGTCTGCAAGATTGTGTAAAAGCTGATGCACACCTGCACTGCTCGAAGAACAGCAAAGCGAGTCAACAACAGAAGCCGTAATGTCCGTATTTAAGCCGGATGTATCATTTTTATCAAATCCGTAAAGCGAAACATCATATCCTGCCGCCTTAAATTCAGAAGCTGCAATAAGCTGTCTTGCGTCCCCTCCGATAACGGCTAATTTATATCCGTGATTCTTTTTCATAACTGTCCTTTCATGTAAATGTTCTTGCGCCGATAGTGACGCATTACAGTTTATGCCGAAATCCGGGACAGTGATATAAGAAAAGCAAGAGACAAAGCAAAGATTATTCACTTTAATTGATTTTATTCGAAAATCCCCTTGAAAAATCGTACTCGGTATGCTATAATAATATTATCAATTTTTGTTTATCTGAAAGGAAAGAATCAATGGGAGGATTATTCGGAG
>JAZNFB010000187.1:0-2119 GCA_045588895.1 Candidatus Flemingiibacterium sp. | reverse complement strand
CGTCACGTGGCGCAATGGCATCGGCAAGTGCATGGGCAAACGCCTTGTACATCGCCTCAACGCAGTGGTGATCGTTATCTCCGTAAAGAAGCGAAATATGCAGTGTTGCTCCCATATTAAAGGCAACCGCACGGAAAAATTCAACCGTCATTTGTGTGTCATATTCGCCAATCATAGGTGCTGTCGGGATATAATCGCACACGAGATACGGACGTCCCGAAATATCGATAACACAGCGTGCAAGCGCCTCGTCCATGGGAATAAAGGACGTGCCGTAACGCATGATCTTACCGCGTTCCTTTGCAATTTCACCGAGCAGCTTGCCAAGAACACTGCCAACATCCTCAATTGTGTGATGGCAGTCAACCTGCAAATCGCCCTTCATATTAAGCTCGATAACCGCACGGCTGTGAATTGCAAGGGAGTTGAGCATATGATCAAAGAATCCAACTCCGCTTGTGCCGCGAAGTCCGTAACCATCCGCCGCACCGAAGTCAACAGACATAGATATCTGCGTTTCAAGTGTGTTTCTTACAAGAGATGCTTTTGCCGAGTTCACAAAATCGCCTCCTTGAATTTTTTAATGAATATATCAATCTCCTCACGAGTACCGCCGCAGATACGAAGATATCCGTTTGACATACAGCGTATCGCAACGCCCTCATTAAGAAGCCTCTGATGAATTTCACATGCTTTTTCAACACAACAGATTTTCAAATATACAAAGTTTGCAACACTCGGACAAATCTTTACTATCTTATCGGATTTTATACCCTCAAGCTCATTTTTAAGATAGGTGAGATTTTCTCTGAGCGTCGCAATATTTTTCTTAATTTCATCAAAATGCGAAAGTATAATTTCACCGAAAACCTGCGAAACTGTGTTCACGTTATACGGGCTTTTTATCTTACGAATCGCACTCGCAATCGCCTTATTTGATACTGAAAATCCAAGTCTTAACGCCGCCGCACCGTAAGCCTTTGACATGGTTTTGAGTACGATCAGATTGTCATATTTCTCGATCAGATCAATGACACTTTCGTTTGTTGGTGAAAACTCCATATACGCCTCATCAACTATAACAATCGATTTTGAGTCACGTATAAACGCTTCAAGCTCACATCGCGGACAAATCCATCCCGTGGGGTTACACGGATTCGAAAAAATGACGATCTTTGCGCCGATTTCGCTTGTCCTTGCGAGAAGCTCCCCAAAATCAATCTCGAAATTATCGTTCTTGACATAATGAAGCGCCTTCGCACCTGCAAGCGACGAATAAAACTCATACATCGAAAAATCAGGCAGTGCAACCGCAACAGTGTCACCGGGTTCAGTCAGACCGCTGCAAATAATGCTTATAAGCTCGTCCGAGCCGTTTCCGGCAACCACACTGTCGGCGTCAACCTTGTAAATATCGGAAAATGCCCGAACAAGCTTGGTTGCATAAGGGTCGGGATAACGGTTAAAATCGAGCGAATACACCGCCTCTGCAAGCTCATCAAGTACAGCCTTTGACGGCAAAAACGGGCTTTCGTTAGCGTCAAGTCGGACACTGCACGGTATCGTGTTCGGTCTGTATTCTTCAAGCACCTTGACCTTTTCGGGAATCAGATCTTCTATCATAAATTATCTCACTTTAATCTCTGTAAAATTGAATTTGCGTGCGCCGAAAGTCCCTCAGCATTTGCAAAAGTGACAACCTTCTCGCCAATATTTTTGAGAGCCGCTTCGTTATAATAAAGATAGCTCGATTTTTTTATAAAGCTGTCAACGCCGAGTGCCGAGGAAAATCTCGCCGTACCGTTTGTCGGAAGGACGTGATTCGGACCTGCAAAATAGTCTCCGAGCGGTTCGGGAGCATAGTCGCCGAGGAAGATTGAGCCTGCATTTTTAACAAGCGACAGAAGCTCAAACGGATTCGTGACGGAAAGCTCAAGATGCTCGGGCGCAATTTTGTTTGAAAGCTCCACCGCTTCTTTAAGCGTATCAACGATTATAACCGATCCGTAAGCCGTAAGTGAACGGTCAATTATATCGGAGCGTGAAAGCTCTGCCTTTTGTTTTTCGATCTCTATTGTAACATCATCTGCAAGCTTCTTTGAGGTTGTTATAAGTATCG
>JAZNFB010000186.1:0-2814 GCA_045588895.1 Candidatus Flemingiibacterium sp. | reverse complement strand
CATTCGATTGCCGCTATACACAGAGCGAGGATGGAAAGCGACTCTATCTTCATATGTTCGCATATCCCTTCAAGGCGATTCGTGTTTCGGGACTTGCAGGCAAGATTGACTATGCACAGTTCTTGCACGATGGCAGCGAGGTGCTTTACACAGAGGGTACTATCGCCGCAGAGGGTCATATGAACGGCGGATGCAGTGACGGCAGCGCAGTAACGTTCAAGCTCCCAGATATCAAGCCGAACACTATTGTTCCCGTTATCGAGATTTTTCTTAAATAAACGTAAAAATACAAAGTAAACAAAGGATAATACAATTATGAAGCAGGTTGTAAAAGAGCTTGACGGTGTTCGCGTTTTAACAAAAGAAGCCGAGCTTTCGATGAAATTTGAACGCTCACTTGCAGAGGCTGTTCGTTTTCTTGAACGAAATCAGATCTGCGAGGTGGGACTTTGGAAAGAATTTGTGGATATCTTTCGCCGGCAGACGGACGGTGACGCTATAGTCTGGATGACATGGCGAAGCGAATTTTGGGGTAAAATGATGCGCGGCGCCTGTATGGTGCTTGAGTATACGAATGATGACGGAATGTACAGTATCGTGGAGGCAACCGTCCGTGATATTTTAACGACACAAGAGGAAAACGGACGCATCTCCGGATATTCCGTCAAGGAAGAATTTACACGTTGGGATTTATGGGGCAGAAAATATGTAATGCTCGGATTGATGTATTTCCTTGAGATCTGCCGTGACGAAAAGCTTGCATGTGAGATAATCGCTTCGATGTGTCGTCAGGCTGACTATATCCTTGAGCACGTTGGCGAGGGAAAGCTTGATATTCGCAAATGCGCCAAGCACTGGGAGGGGCTTAATTCCTGCTCCATTCTTGAGCCGATGGTGCGGCTTTACAGACTCACCGGTGAAAAACGCTATCTTGATTTTGCAGAATATATTATTTCCACCGGATTCATCCTCTCGGGAAATATTATTGAGCTTGCATATGAGGATAAGATTGCTCCTCACGAATATCCGATAACCAAGGCTTATGAGATGATGTCCTGCTTTGAGGGACTTTTGCAGTATTACTGCCTGACGGGTATCGAAAAATATAAAACCGCAGTTGTTAATTTCGGCAGACGTATTGTCGATGGAGAGCTGAGTATTATCGGATGCAGCGGATGTACTCATGAACTGTTTGACCATACCGCCGTCAGGCAGACACGCAGAGAAGCAGATGCAGAGGATGTTATCCATGAGACCTGCGTGACGGTGACATGGATGAAATTTGCAGAGGCACTTTTAGAGCTTACCGGTGACGTTATATACGCCGATGCAATAGAACACTCATTCTATAACAGTTATCTCGGAGCTATGAATACACACCGTGTTCCGATCTCAAACTCCATGTATGCGGCAGTCGGAATTATGGACTATCCGCAGGTGCTTCCGTTTGACAGCTACAGTCCCCTTGTATCGGCTCGCCGCGGAAAGAGAATAGGCGGCTTCAATTTCCTGCATAACGGCGGCTCTTACGGCTGTTGTGCCAGTATCGGTGCTGCCGGTGCCGGACTTATACCGCAGTTTGCATTGTTACATTCCGAAAACGGTATAGTGATAAACTATTATGAAAAGGGTGTAATCAAAACAAAAACGCCTGCAGGGAAGCCTCTTTGTATCACTATGGACACCGAATATCCCTACGACGGCAGAGTATGCTTCCGATTTGAAGCTGACGGTGACGAGGAGTTTGAAATAAAATTCAGAATCCCGGCGTGGTGTGAAAAGGCAACTGTTAGCGAAAACGGTGAAACTGTTTCGGTTTCTTCGGGTTATGCGAGTGTCTTACGGAAATGGAGTAATAGTGACATGCTGATTCTCAATCTTCCCATGCCGGTTAAGAGAATCCTTCCGCCAAAGGGAGCATTGGACGAGGATTTATTTGCAGCATATATGCGCGGACCTATAATTCTTGCGGCAGACAAGAGAATTACCGATCCCGACGCCGTTCTCGATATTGCTTGCGATGAGACGGGAAATGTGACATTCGCAAAAGCTGACTGCCCTGAAATGCCTGAAAGCAAGCTGTGTCTCGAGGTGTCGCTTGCCGATGGCAGAAAGGTACGCTTGATAGATTATGCTTCTGCCGGAAAAACATGGACAGACGAATCACGCACAGGCGCATGGCTTTATCGCAAGCCGATGCAGTAAATAACAGTATAAATTGTAACTAACCCGTCACGGTCTTTTTGAACTACTTCCCCAAGCTATACCACAAAAAGCCGTTGCGGTTGAAATCGGATACTTCAGGAGGTGAAATCGGTTCTTTCGCATGAACCCTACCCATTAACATGGTTATTATGCGTGTATTGATCATTTTGGTTTTACACGCAAAAAACAAAAACAAAAAATAAAAAGGAGAGACCAACCATGAAAAAACAGCGTATCCTATCAATGCTGCTTGCGGCGGCACTCGTATTGTCGAGTATTCCGCTGACAGCAATCTCGGTTTTTGCCGATGAAGCAAACACTATTTCCACAGCAAACGATTGGGCAGGCGACAACGGTGCCGATGTATCCTATGTTGACAACGGTACAAGCGAAGAATATTACAAGCTTGCTCCTATTGCAGACTTCAGTGCAGCCACAACAGACTGCAATACCTCGTCCTTTAAGCTTGCAAACCTTCCTGCCGGTTCCTATAAGATCAGCTATGAAGCTCGTCTTGACGCATCCACCAATTACAGAGATAACTACATCTTTACAACAATCGGCGGTGCAGCGTCTCGTAACAGTCTCTTTGATCTGGTTTATAATACA
>JAZNFB010000185.1:0-4905 GCA_045588895.1 Candidatus Flemingiibacterium sp. | reverse complement strand
GATCCGATTCTATGTTGCTCCCGGAAATTTGACATGGGGCGGTATTGCTTCACGAGTCGAAATCATGGAATTCAATGTACGTACTGTCGGTGAGCTCGCCAAAAAGTACGGTGCGGCAGGTTATATGATGACCGATTGGAGCAATCCGGATGAGGGACATCCACAGTACCTTGTTCAGAGCTATTTCCCTGCAGCGATGAGTGCACAGTACGGTTGGAACAGCGGTACACCGCAGGTTGGTGATACGCTTAATCAGTTCAAGCATGAGTTCAGATATGCGGCTATGGAATATCTCGACGAAAATGTATTTTACTGTAAAGGCGTAACAGAACTTATGTATCGCCTTGGCAGATATGATCTGTATGAGCCGCACGTCACTCACGGTATGTCCATGGTTGCACACGCAACAATGATTCCGCTTAAGGCGATGAAACCGGTGGATTCAGTTGATGCAGTAAACGTGTACGATCACGATATGTGCGGTGACACAAGATTTTACTTTAACAACACAATCCGCTATTTGTACGATGTCAGAGCGGATATCAAAGCTGCTGATTTTGACGATAGACTCAAGAGAGAGGCACTTGTCAACACGGATATGCTTATTCTCGGCGCAGAGCTTTGTATGATAAAAACTACCAAAAAGCTCACCGAGGAGAAACGTCAGGAGCTTTATACTCTGATTGATTCGATCAGAGCAGAAAACAAGGAGCTCTGGGAGTACAGAAACTTCAGCAAGGGCTTTGAAGTTTACGACAATCATATGATAAACAGAAGAGCTGAACTTGCGGCGTATGTCAGCGAGTAAAGTAACCTTGGGCGAGCGTTTCAATGGGTGGGTGGATTTACTTACCATCCCAGCTGTTACACCGGGAATGGTGACTACATCCATATACCTCTCTCCGTGATGCCGTGCGGTCATCCCTCGCCTCCGCCATCTTTTATAACGGTGAGTCCTCATTTTCATGATGAGGCAGGGAAATATAACGCAGATTTCTTTGAAGAAAGCGACCTCATGATTCTTAATTTGTATGCTTCAAGCGGTTCGATACGCCACAAGGTTGAGTTTGCACGCGGAAGAAAATCTCCGCTTGTTTATGTTTGCATGGTATAACGTACAGCAACTCGATGTTTTTATCGTATTACAAACATAACTTTGAGAAAAAAGCAAGAGAATATATCATTTACAGCAGCTTATTTCACCGATTAGTTGAAATCCGTCTTAAAATGCGGAAAGCCTCTTGACAAATGTCAGCGGTGATGTTAAACTTAACGCAAGACACGACTTCCTAAATTGGCAATAAAGAAAGGAGTCATCGTGGCGCATTCAACGCTGGTGAGATATTTATGAAAGGAATTATCATAAATCAGGATACAGACGGAATACTTAAAGGTTTTAAGTACCAGATCCCCACATTTGAGGATATTGTTAATTTCCCAAAGGAGTTTGAAGGTAGCCAGGTTACTGACTATTTCATAGCTGTGTGCAGTGAGATTGTTACATTCCGGTCCCCAAAATTTACCAGTGTGCTCGATAAATATTACCGCAAGGAAGAAAACGGTTCTGCGGTAGATTATAAAGAAGTTGCTCCTGCCAAAGGCGCACAGTACATTTGGGAAACACTTGATACTGACTATATCAGCGTGTAGGCGGAAACCTTGTCTGAAATTGGTATCAACCCGTGGCTTTCTTTCCGTATGAATGATGCTTACGATCGTAATTCCGAAATTTCGTTCCTCCATTCTGACTATTTTCATAAAAATCCGCAGCTTTACCGTGTTAATCATCACAACTATGTTTCCTACACGGATAAGCTGTATGACTATACACATTTTGAGGTGCGTGAGCATTATCTTGCACTTATAAACGAGGCACTCAATCGTTATGATGTTGACGGAATACTCCGCTATATCGGACGGGAGGATGCACTTCCCACGACGGTAAAAGATATTGAGGATTTTCCGAAGGAATTTGAGGGTACGCAGGTCACGGACTACTTTCTCAATGTGGCTGAACAGATTCTCAATTTTCCATCGGAACGGTATCAAAGCTTTCTTTCGAAATATCACCAAAAGCTTGAAAACGGTATACCTGTTGATTATTCAAGCAATGTCTGCGCCAAAGCTGCACACATAGTATTCGAGGAGCTTGGCGTTGATCATAACCAGATTCAAATTGAGGGCTTCCGAAAGGTTGGCATCAATCCGTGGTTATCCTTCCGGATGAACGATGTTCACGATCGCTATATGAAGCAAGGATTCAATGTTCCCGATTTCTTCCATGAGCATCCCCAGTATCGTCGCGTACCTCCGAATACCGCTGTTCGCACGGGTTATTTTGATAATGCTTATGATTATACCCATGCAGAGGTTCGTGCATTTGTTCTCGGAATGATTGAGGAATCTCTTGATAGGTATGATCCTTACGGTATTGAGCTTGATTTTCAGCGAGAAATGTATCTGTTCCGACCCGGAATGGAATATGACGGTGTTGAGATAATGAATGGCTTTGTCCGTGAGATTGATGGACTGGCGAAAAAATTCGAGGAGAAATACGGACATGAGATAAAGTTTGCTGTGCGTGTTGCTCCCGATATCCAGACAAACTTCGATTTTGGTCTTGATGTTATGCAGTGGGTTCGAGAGGGGATTGTCGATATGGTATGTCCGGCAGCACGCTGGGCGTCAAACGACAACGATATGCCCATAAAGCTTTGGTCTAACCTGCTGAAGCCGTACGGCGTCACACTTGCTCCGAGTGCTGAAATGTGGTTTGCTCCATATCCCTCGGCGAAGAAGATCTGGCCGGATATCACTACCTTTACGGCATTTGCCGCAAATGCATATGCACAGGGCGCGGACAAAGTATATTTCTATAATTATTTCCGTGATAATGTTCATCAGCATTTTGACAAGACAGCACCGCTTGATTTTCAGCCGGATATAGGTCCGAATTATCTGCCGGTAATGTGGACGGTGCTCAACACCCTGGGCGATCCCGATGCCGTACAGAAAATGAATCGGCGTCATATTGTAACCTATAAGGATGTGCTGCCCATATGGGAAAACAACGGTGGTATCGGCAGACAGCTGCCTGCGGTAATCTCAGACACCGGTGGCTTCAAGCTGTTTGTCGGCGACATTCTCGAGGGTTCGGAGCTTACTCTGCGCCTTGGTGTAAAGGATGTTGAAAAAGCTTTGGCAAATCCTCCGCTTGTATGCGTAAATCTCACGGCGTGTGAGTTTATTGGCAGCGAGCAGGATGATAGATTTGCTTGTTCAACCGTACTTTGCTATTCGATACCTAAAGAGGCACACTCAAATTTGCTTTGTCCACGCGTTGCAGTGGAGGAGGTTACCGAGTTCACTTGGGTTGAGGTATATGTAAAGGTTACAGATTAATTTGCTTTCCTCTTTTTTCAATTCTTTTTCTCCATGCCCGATGCGTCACTATTATGCCCGTGATGTGTCGGGCTCTTTTTTGCAAACTGCGTCCCTGTGGAGTTGGCGATATTTTGTTGACGGATATCTTTGTTATAACGGATGTCACACTCAGGACAGCGGCTGTCTCCATATACCTTTTTCCGTAATAACGTGTATCATCCCTCGCCTCCGCCATTCATTCTTACGTCATGTGGGGAACTATACGAATACGTTACTTAGCAAGGATTTATTTGTCAGGTGTAGTATTGCTTTTTGTGTTGTTGGATAGTGGAGGTTTGTTATATGCCGAAAATCGGCGGATTTCATTCGGAATCTGTAATCGGAGCGCGTTTGACATATAACAAATAACGCTCCCCATTGCCACGATGTAACGATGGAGAGCGATTGTTTCTTAATTTATTACATTTTCTCATCAAGCTTTTTCAGATTTTTGAGTGTCTCTGTGACCATGTGCCAGTCGGCATTATCGGCGTACGGCTGAATGTACGCGCTTTTGAATGATTCAACCTCATAGCCGCCGCGGCAGATCTGATCCTCGGTTACAAAATAACCGTCGCTTCCGTTTGCGAGTGACAGAGAGAGTGTGTATGGAATGTTGCTTTCTCTTGCTATACGCATACCGATCTCCGAGAACATTTCATACGGGAAGCCGACGAATGCAACGTCACCGAGACGGATTATAGTCTGCTTCACCGGGATGGACTGCTTGTTTTCGTATCCGCTCTCGTGAAGATCCATAACCTGACGTGCATACTGTGCCTGTCTTGCACGCAGATTTACGGTTTTTTCTTTATTCTGCTCGTATAATTCCTTTGCACTTTCATAATCCATCAGAGGCTCAAGCGGAAGCTCGATCGTATCGCTTACAATGTCGAGTGTGACATCGTGATAGCCGCGGATATCTCTGTAAATGCGGACTGCATCCTGTGCCGCAACGGCGCCGATCTCCATTGCCGAGCTTGCTTTCTGACGTCCGGTTGTCGAGCCGTTTGTGAGTCTCGGGCCAACGTCGCCCTCGGGACCGTTAAAGAATGCGGCAGGTGCCTCGCTTATCTCCGCGAGTACGTCGGTCATAACGCCGGGCCAGTCGCGTGTTACTTCCTTGTTCATGCCCGATGCGGTTGCGTGACAGCCGTAATGAACCATGCTTGCGACGTTTTTGCCGCTTTCGTCCTTGAATGAGATGACGGTCATTTCGGGATTAAAGGGACCCCATGGGTTCTGACCGAGCTTGACGGTGTTTCTTATAGTCAGCTCGCGGCGGTTTGAAGCCACATAGCTCGCGCCCGAGCTAACGCCCATTTTAACCTCTGTCATATTTCCGATTGCCTCGCCGACAACCGCCATGACGTTCGGCATGAAGATTTCGTTAAGATACTTCTCGTCAACATCTCCCCAACCGGCTGTTCCGGCAAGGCATGGACCCGAGTGGGTGTGGAAGGTATGTACGATACAGTGCTC
>JAZNFB010000184.1:0-3403 GCA_045588895.1 Candidatus Flemingiibacterium sp. | reverse complement strand
TTAATTAAGGGTTGACGAAACTGAAATGCTTGTCACAATGTCACCGTCAACGATCACAGCAACCGTTGCCGCATCGAGTGTATAGGTCCTTATGCCGAACTGTTCTTCATATTCCGTTCCGAACAGCTCATCAAGCTCGGCGGCACCGCTTCCGATCGAAAGACCGTTATCAAAAAGCACGACATCAGAGGTGAGAGTCAGATTCGCAACGTACTGATTGCCGTTTGCATCCGGAGAGGTTGTAACGCTGTAGCCATCAAAGATATATACCTTGTCGTAGCCATCATGAATACAGCTCGGTGCTTCCGAATATTCGAGCGCTTCACCTGCCGCATTTACAAAATCTTCTGCATTTCCTCCGATAATTACGGTGAGTCCGTTGCTTAAACTGATTTCATATGTTGTGCCTGTGTTTTTGTCATTTATATCAGATACATTGTCGGCGGTTGTTTCACCGGCTGCTTCATCTGTATCGTTACCGCTATCGGATGTGCCGCCGCACGCTGTAAGGGATGTTAAGAGGCTGAGGGATAAAAGAAGTGTGATAATTTTTTTCATTTTAATCTATCCTTTCGTTTATGGAGTTGCCGGGTAACTGCTTGAATCAAAGCTGTAATAATAATCAAGTGGGAAGGCACGCACCTCGCTGTCTGTTAAGAGAAAGACTTTGAGCTTATGCGGTGCCGGTTGCGGACAGGTGTCGAAATGATACCATTCTCCGTCCATCTTGACGAGATTCCAATAGTGAGGACGAGCGGGATCGTTTCTGTGGATTTCAATATTTTCAATTCCAACACGGGTGAGAAGCGCACTTGAGACTGCATAATAGGTGTAACAGTTACCGTAATATCTGGTAAGACCGGTATATGCCGCCTGGTTAAAATAACCCATCAGATAGCTTGTTGCGCTTGAATATCTGATGTTAACAGAACACCAATTATAGATTGCTTCTGCTTTTTCGCGCTGTGTCATTGAGTCTGTAACGATTTTTGCAAGAATCTTATCTGCAAGCTCATCAACGGCTTGGCGGCTGATTGATCCGATTGTGACTCTTGCCGTTACCGTCGCAGTATTTCCCGAGGAATCGGATGCAGAATAAATTACATTATAAACTCCGGGAATATTTGTGTTTACTCCTGAAGCATCAACCGTAACATTGACCTCACCGTCGCAGTTATCTGTTGCATAAACTCCGCTTCGGTAAGAAACCGTTTCGCCGATACTGTAAACGAGAGACTTGACACCGTGTATAACCGGTTTTTCCGTATCCTTGATAACATACATTGATGTGCTGCTGCTTGTAAAGTTGCCTGCAGCATCCGTTGCAATAACCGTTACAACCTGTTCACCGAGAAGCGATGTATCAATTTCACCGCCAAAAGTGAATGTCACCTCGGACGCATCCTCACAGGCCTCAACGAAAATTTGTGCATCCGGCTCAGTACCGCTGTATATCTGTACCGATCTCAGCATTATAGCCGGAGCGACCGTATCAACAACCGTCAGCTTTATCGGGAATTTTGAATACTGACCCTGAAGCTCAACCTCATGTGTTCCGAGCGGAAGCTGATCTACGAAAACATTATCAGAGAGATAGGGAACAAAATCGGTTGCGTCGGTTTTTTGAGGAAGCTCTTTTTCGAAAACCTCATTCGGAGTCCCTGCTTCAACGGTGTATTCAGATTTGAAATCGTGAATATTCAGCGCAGCACTCAGTCTTGATGAATTGCCGTGCTCGTCCTCGACGATTACAGTTATCACCTGCCATCCGACCTTTTCAAAATCGGGAGACTCATGGAAATATGCTGTGATTTCTGATCTGTCGTAAGCATTTTTGATGAAATCACCTGCTTCAAGAGTCTGACCGAGAAAAATATCAAATGAAGCGGTTTCGGCGCTCGGAGCGGTGGTGTCAACAATAGTCAGATTGAAAAGACAGGGTGTGCCGTCGAAATTTCCACGGACTCGGTAAGTTCCGCACTCATTAAAGTTGACCGCCGTGAAATCAAGCTCGCTTAAATGTCCGTGCTTCAAAAGCTCGCTTGTAAGGTCAGCTTTTTTTGTGCCAAGCTCAATTATTGGAGAGGTCAGCTGATCTGTTACGGTAAGCTCGGCTGTAGTGAGCGTTCTGTTTCCAAACTCATCGGTGACGGCGAGCTTTACGGTTCCGCCGTTTTCATAGTTGACCTTGCCGCGAATGGAATATGTAAGCTCTGTTTTATCATCGGCGTCACGGATGAAATCTTGTGCATAAACCTCGGTTGTTGGAGGTGTTATGAGAGCGTGTGTTCTGACCGTCGGTGCGGTGCTGTCGCGAACCGAAAGAGTTGAATTTACCGGAATGAAACCGAAGAACTCAAGCTTGAGCGGATGCGCCCCTATAACATCTGTGTCGATTACGTCAAGATCGGTTTTAACCTCGCAGGTTGATGCAAGGAATGGCATATCACGAAGTGGAAGTTTGATTTCCTCTCCGATCTCGGTTTCGTGAGGAAGCAGACCGTAAGCGAGGAGGTTAACGACCGGGAGCAGAATGACACCGATAAAAACAAGAAGATAAAAGAGTATCGGGTGCTTTTTGTTGCTTTCCGGGATATAAAAGCTGACAGCTTGAGTGTTACAGTCGATGTTTTTCGGTTCAACCTCGGGGTCAACCTCCGGCTCATCGTCAGGCTCAACCTCCGGCTCGTCCTCGGGTTCGTCGGTCAACCAGTCACACGGCTTGTCGGCCGTTTCGGTCTTTGGTGTGCCGCCCTTTTCGCAAGACGCCTGTGCTTCAGTCACCTCGGGCTTTATCTCGCCGAAAGCTTCCTTTTCAAGCTCGTCAAGAAGCTCATCCGTAACCTTCTTCAGCGGATCGGCTTCGGGCTTTTTTGCCTGCGTGTTTTTTAACTCGGCTTGCTTGAGCCTTTCACGAGCCTGTGCTTTAGCTCTTGCGGCTTTTCTTTTTTTCGTTTTTGTTTTTTTACTCATGAATCTGATTCCTGTGTTGTTTTATTCGGCATATTATCGCCGCTTTGGCAGATATTGCCGTTTGGATCAACTCCGGCGATGCACATTACGCCAACGTCAAATGCATCAAGCGTCGGCCAGCTTGTCGGATCTCCGTATGATGAGCCTGAGTGCCCTGTATAAAGCTCATATGTGCGCTCCTTCGGAGTGACACGTTTTTCAACGAGTATCGCCGCTGCACCTGCACATATACGCGTGACGTTTGTTGCATTCTCGACATTTTCGAGCCCTAATGAACGGTAACCGCGTATCATAACAGTTCCGTCTGAGAAGAGCATGACGGTTGTCTGGTTGCAGGCATCAATATCAACAACATTGCGGTATGCTTCAAGGTCACATTGACCGCACGAATTGTAACCTGTGGCAACCAAAGTTCCGTCCGTTTTAAGTC
>JAZNFB010000183.1:0-3820 GCA_045588895.1 Candidatus Flemingiibacterium sp. | reverse complement strand
GTGTTTATCACATCAGCGGTAAATTCCGTCCCCCGTTGTTTGATTTTAACGGTGCAGCTGCGAAATTATCCGCTTATGCAGCCGGCACACAGCTTATGAGTGCGGCAGGCAAGACGGATGTTGCAATCGGCGCTGAATGGGTTGATGTTACCTTTGTTCTTGACACGTTATCGCCTGTCAATATGAACACCATTAATTTCGCTCTTGACGGCGCATTTACACTTGACTTCTATGATCTCCAGATCACACTTGTTGAGCGTCATGTCAGCCTCAGTGCGGTTAACCCCGGCTTCCTTATAACGCTCCTTCTTCTTAAAGAAAAGGCTATCGAGGCTGCCGGCTATCCGACAACATGGAGCTCTAACAATGTGCCGCTTGAAACGGTTGATGCTGTTCTCGATATAACAACCGGTATAGTTGGTGCAGAAGACGGAGCAGAAGCAAATTCCTATATCCGTTTTGCAAACCGTGACAGCAACTTTGATAAGCTCATTTATAAAAACGACAACGTAACATTAAAGCCCGGCGCATACAAGGTATCGTTCTTTGCACGTACAGTACCGTACGTTAACGCTCCCACAACAAATCCTGCTGTCGGACTGCGTATGTTCAGCGGCTCTGTATGTCTTTCGAGTAACACCGTAAGAAGAAGCGCACAGGGTAACTTCTACGGCACTAACTCAATGCAGCTTAGCACAAGATGGACTCTGTTCTCATTCGTTTATACTGTAAGCGAAGAAACACCGATGGTATATTCCTTCAATGGTACCAGCTCCGGCTACGGTGTTGCTCCGTTTGATATTGACGGATTCACCGTTGTTGAGGTTGATCCGAGCAACAATAAGCCGATCACAGGCGAAAACCTTGCTGTTGATTCAAACAAGCTCAAGGGCGTTTCTGCGGCAGGCTGGACAACTGCAAATGAAGGTATCGGCGTTTACGATTTGTCTCTTGAAACCTATGTTGAAACCGAGCATCTCCATGCAAAGGCGACTGCGGGAACAAACACCGAGGTAAGATGTTCAAGCTCGAGAAAGCTTGCGGCAGGTACATATTACGTAACGGCTAAGGTTCGTCTTGCAACACTTGATTACGAGAAGTACACCTTTGAATCCGGCTCGAATATGAGTGCTGACGATAATAAGGCGGTGCTCACAGCAGCTCTCAAGGGTAATGTACTCAAGACAGTTGACGGAGCTGACAGCGTTACTGTAACATCAGAATGGACAGACGCAATATTTGTTATGGATGTTGCAGATGAAATCTCTTTAAGATCGCTCACACTTACAGCGGACAGCTCAGTGGCTCTCGACTTTGACTATATCAATGTTGATACAAAGATCAAGAAAGAGGTTGCTGTTGATACATCTGAGGCAGGCGATTGGAGCAACGGTGATCTTCCTCCGCTCCCGGCAATTACAGAGGGCAACTATCTTGAGGGCGCACTTGACGCTGATAAGCTTCCTTATTGGGAATGCGGCGAGCAGACTCTCACAGCTCACACCGATGAGGAGGGTAACACCTACTTCACAGCAACAAACATCAAGAACAATACTCTCGGCTTCACCTATAATCCCGGTTATGCATTAAAGCCCGGACTTTACAAGCTGAGCGTTGATGTCCGCACCTCAAACGAGGGTGAAAACGGTATTGTCCGTATGCTCGTTAACGATCAGTATAAGTGCTATTCAACAGCGATAACCAATGAATGGCGTACTGTTCAGATGGCATTTGAGGTTAAATCGAGCGAATATCTCACAGTTAAGCTTTACGGCGGTATCATTGCTTCGAGCGTTCAGGACTACGAGTTCAAGAATATTAAGCTTGTTGACGTTGCCGAAGAACTTGCAGGACAGAATCTTACAGTCGGCGGTGCGTTTGACGATGAAGCCGCACTCGAGGGCTGGACTGTACAAGGTGACGCAAAGCTTACCTGGAACAAGGACGGTTATCTCACGATTTCCGAGCGTGCAAGCACTCTTGCAGGAGGCGTTTTGAATATCGATCTCGGATTTGTGATTCCCGAGGGTACAAAGTTCAAGGTTTCCTATGATATCCGTGCAGGTAAGGCAGGCGAAACATTCAAGGTTCGTACATTTATCGGCTCAGTCGGACTTGATGTTGAAGACTATGCGTTTGCACACCGTAAGTGCGAATACTATATAACCAACGAATGGGAGCACGTTGACAGTACATATGTTTCTGTTGGCGACAATTATCTCAAGTTTGTGGTTCAAGGCGGAGTTAATACCGAGGATATCGGTGATATTGACATTGATAACATCGTTATTGAGATCGTTAAATAATTGCATTGCAGTTATATAAGGAGAAATAATATGAAATTTAAAAAGCTTATTTCGATTATAGTTTCTGCGGTTTTGGCGGCACAGGTTATCCCTGTCGCTGCCTCTGCCGCTGATGCCGCATGGGATGCTCCGCTTTCAATAAGTGCTGCGGAGAATCCGATGCCTGAGGACAATCTCCTCTCGCTCAGCACATTCGACAGAGAAGCCTGCCTTAGACGTTGGGACGCCGGAACTCAGAAGCTTCGTTATATTGAGGATGCTAACGGCGGTTATCTGCGCACGGACGATATTCGTTTGTCGTATACAGGATTTACTTACGGTATGGTTTATGAAATTCCTGCCGGCACATATAAGTTCACCGGCTGGTTTCGTACCGCAAACGAGGGTGAGATTACATATCTGCGAATCCACTTTAAGAGCATGGACGGTGAGATGATAAGACGCAACGTCCACATCGGCAACGAATGGTTCAAGGTTGAAACCTACATAACGACAACCGATTATCTTTCCGAAATTCACATTTGCGGCGGTCCCTATGGCGAATTTGTTCAGGAATACTGTATGGACAATTTCTCGCTTGTTGCAGTTGATGAGATTCCCACAGGCGGAACAGCGGTTGATTTAGGCGATAAATA
Source organism: Candidatus Flemingiibacterium sp. (assembly GCA_045588895.1). Classification (GTDB taxonomy): domain Bacteria; phylum Bacillota; class Clostridia; order Oscillospirales; family CAG-272; genus Flemingiibacterium. Next base: position 879 of record JAZNFB010000183.1, on the reverse strand, counting down.
TCCCGTAACTCCCGATGCGGCAATTGCTTCTATGGGTGATCTTGATTATGTTGCGTGGAATCCAAACGAGGAATACGAGGTCAAGGGTCTCATGATCAACCATGACTCCTCCAACTATTTCTCGCAGATCGCAGAAAATGAGCTTACCGAGCAGGATTTTATCGACTATACAAAGAATTTTGAGGGCACTCACGTAACCGACTATGTTATCAATGTGGACAGTGTTTTCCCGGCACCCGGAACAGGTTACACAAGTGCGCTCGAATATTATAACATGACCGAGTTTTTCGGCGGTGAACCGGTAGATTTTAAATCCGGCTCTACTATACAGTCTGCTCATTATATGTATGATATTCTTTCGAGCGACTATATCGGTGCGTGGATTGAGGGCTTCCGTGAGATCGGTATCAATCCGTGGATCTCGTTCCGTATGAATGATATTCACTACCTGAGCGACGGTGTTAATACCGCTATATCAGAGTTCCGATACAAGAATCCGCAGTTTGCCCGTGTACAGCATCATGAAAAGCAAGGCAACTGGGAGCTTGCTTATGACTATACTCATCCTGAGGTTCGCGAGCATATGCTCTCATATATAAACGCAGCTCTCAACCGCTATGATCCGTACGGCATTGAGCTTGACTTCCAGCGCGAGATCAAGCTTTGGTTTATCGGCGGCGAATATGACGGTCTTGAAATTCTCAATGACTTTATGCGCAAGGTTGAAGAGATTGTTGCCGTTTACGAAGAAAAATACGGACATGAAATCAAGATCGGTGTCCGTGTCGGTCCTGATATTCAGACAAACTATGAGTTCGGTCTTGACGTTGTAACTTGGGCGGCAGAGGGAATTGTTGACCTCGTTTCTCCGACGGGACG
>JAZNFB010000182.1:0-2375 GCA_045588895.1 Candidatus Flemingiibacterium sp. | reverse complement strand
TGGATATATACTCGCATCGGACAGCAGAAATGGAAGTCAGGGCGGCGGAGAACATAGAGCGCGGCATCGGAAAGTGTGAGCCTTCGACTGTACCACCGCCGGGGAAACCCGCCGAGGAGCTGGCAAAAGGACTGAACGAACCGTTCACCCCTTACAAAGGCAAGATCCGCAAATCCGGCAGCGGGTGCATTTACAAGATCAACGATCATCTCTACGAGGGCAGTTTCTCACCGACGCACGCCAACGGCAAGCGCGTAAAGCACAATGTGTACGCCGAGACGCGGGAGGAGGTTGAGGTGAAGCTGGCGGAGTTGATTGAGCAAGTGAGGGAGGAGATAAGGCTGGAGAAGGAGATGTTGAAAGGGGGTCACGAAACGTGACCTCCTTGGAAGATGTAGAAAGGGGTGACCGGTTCGGTCACCCCTTAGTGGTTGCGCTGCTGTAGACAAGGAAAAAGTGATTCTTGCTGGAGCCTTTGACATCTGGTGCAGTGTTTCATGCTCAAAGCCCATTCATCTGTGGCCTGAAAATAGCCGTTTGTGGAACATATACAACTAATCAACCGCAAACAGATAAAAAGCGTCCCCTCCGCTCATTGACATTCATTAAAAAATATGGTATAATTACAATGCTCATCGGAGGATGTTGTAAAACGTATGTACAACGCCGGATAAGATGTCGCATAAGACCTTTGTCGGAGGGCAAGCACAGCGTAGTGGTGATGCCGGATTAAGACAACTGCTTGTGCGGTTTATCTTATCGGCGTATTTTGTTTGTCACCAGGAGGAGAAAATGAAACAGTCAGAGAATTTTACAGAAGGAAAAATATTTTCACCGCTCATACGCTTTGCTTTGCCGGTGCTTCTGGCGCTGTTTTTGCAGGCAATGTACGGTGCGGTCGACCTTCTTATCGTAGGTCAGTTCGGCGGTAATCTTGCCGATGTGTACGTGTCTGCCGTGTCCACGGGAAGTCAGGTCATGAACACGCTGACACTCGTCGTAACAGGGCTTGCTATGGGACTTACGGTTTTTGTTGGCGAGAAGATCGGTGCAAAGGAAAAGGATGAGGCTGGAAGAATCGTGGGCAGCGGAATCTGCTTTTTTAGTGGGCTTGCGGTGGTGCTTACTGTCGTTATGATCGCAGGCGCTCCTGTGCTGTCCCGCTTGATGCACGCTCCTCCCGAAGCCTTTGACGAAACGGTGTCTTATGTTGTCATTTGCTCGGCAGGCATGGTGTTCATCGTTGCCTACAATCTGCTTGGCAGTATTTTCAGAGGCATCGGTGATTCTAAATTGCCGCTCATTACGGTGGCAATCGCCTGTGTGATGAATATTCTCGGCGATCTCTTGCTCGTTGCAGTAGTCCATATGGGAGCAAAAGGCGCGGCAATCGCAACGGTGTTTGCACAGGCGGTCAGTGTAGTGCTTTCGCTTATCATCCTTCGCAAAAGAGAATTGCCGTTCCGCTTCAAGCTGAAAGAAATTCGTCCCGTAGGTGCGCATATTAAAAAGATATTGAAGCTCGGCGCACCGATCGCTTTTCAGGATCTGCTTGTGAGCATTTCCTTCCTCGTAATTATCGCTATTGTCAATAACATCGGTCTGACCGAGTCGGCAGGCATTGGTGTTGCAGAGAAGGTTGCCGCATTCATTATGCTTGTTCCGTCTGCGTTTATGCAGTCGATGTCGGCGTTCGTGGCACAGAACTACGGCGCAGGCAGACTCGACAGAGCGAGAAAGGCTCTGCGTTACGGTATTGTTTCTTCGCTTGTCGTGGGTGTTGTAATGTGTTATTTCACCTTCTTCCACGGCGATCTGTTAGCAGGAATATTCGCAAAGGATGCTCCCATCATCGCGCTCGCTTGGGATTATCTTAAGGCATATGCCATCGACTGTATTCTTGTGTCCTTCCTTTTCTCGTTCATGGGATACTTCAACGGCTGCGGAAATACCACCTTCGTTATGATACAGGGTATCATCGGCGGGATCGGTATCCGTCTGCCGCTGTCTTGGATATTCAGCAAGATCGAGCCCGTGTCACTGTTCCGAATGGGTCTTGCAACGCCGTCATCGACGGCTGTGCAGATCGTGCTCTGTGTGGCGTTCTTTATGTATGTGTTACGGAAACAGAAAAAATTGTATAGCTGAAATACGAGGGCTGACCAAGCGGTCACCCCTCAAAATTTGCGTCGCAGTAGACAAAGAAAATGCGTTCTTGAGATATCTCAAAGCACTTGGCGGCTCTGACCATGATTCTTTCAACTCATTCTGTGGTCAGAAATTCGCCGTTTGTGAAACCTATACAATAAATCAGCCGAAAACAAGTCTCAAAAGGCCCGTTTTCGGCTGATTTTTGGTCGGAGTGACAGGAATCG
>JAZNFB010000181.1:0-2053 GCA_045588895.1 Candidatus Flemingiibacterium sp. | reverse complement strand
GCATGGCGGATTTCAATGAATATTCGGTTCACGGCGACCTTTTCTTTGAGGCTGTGCTTCCCAAGAACCCACTTAGGATCTCTGGTTGGGGCTCTCACAGATTCGAACAGCTTATGTGGTATTGGAATTATTCCAAGGCTATCGAGGATCACGCAGGGAAGAAGGTTCCGGGGATGCTGATCCAGCATCAGATGCCGGCTGAGTTTGCTATGGCTTCGGCAAACCGCGAAAAATGTTCGTTTGCCGGCTCACTTCACGAAGAGGGTTCATCTGACGGACTTAACAGCGGTCTCTTTATCGAGCTTCTTCAGAGACAGGATATCAAGCTTATCGTTGCCGGGCATCAACACAATAACGACGCTATCGCCGAATACTGTGGAATCACTATGTGTTACGACGCTTGCTCGGGTCTTACGCAGTACGGTCATCCCGACACTCGCGGCGGCAGAGTTATTGATATCGACGAAAGCTGTCCCGAAAAGATAAATACTTTTATGATCCATCATAAGGATATCCTTGCTCGCAAAAATAGTGAATTCAATGAAAAGACCAATTAACATTGAGGACGAGATATATTCACACAATCTTCGCTTTCCGGAGTTCCCGAATAATCTCACAAATCTTATGAAAATGTCTTCATCCACAACAAAGGATTTTGCTCTGCGTTATGATGTAACCGTTGGCAGTGTAAACAACTGGCTCGCAGGCCGTTCCTTTCCGAGAAAAGAGGTGCTTACTGCTATATGCAAGGAATACCGAATTCCTTTGCTTAAGCTTGTGGGCGAGCCTGTGGAAGTTGAATACACAAATGTTTACAGTATGAAGTTTAAGCGATGATATGTGTGTTACGTGCCTAAAAGGCTGGTGATCTATATGGACAACGGTAAAATTTTCACTCTTTCTCCGATATGCAAATCCCTTATTTGGGGCGGAAAAAAGTTAAGTGAATCATATAATAAGATCTGTTCAGACCTGACCTACGGCGAGGGAATTATCGGTGAGTCATGGGAGCTGGTATCTTATGGTAACGATGTTTCCGAAATTTCTGACGGAATCAATGCAGGTCGCTTTATAAACGATGTAGTTTCAGAGGATATCCCGATCATTCTCAAATATATCGACGCAGCCGAGCCCCTTTCGGTTCAGGTCCACCCAAACAAAACCGAAATGTGGGTAGTTATTGATGCAGATCCCGGCTCTGAGATCGTATACGGTTTGAAAGATTCATTTGACGGAGAAAAATTCAGAGACGCTCTGAAAAACAAGCGTGTTTTTGATCTTTTAAATACTCTAAAGGTTAAACCCGGGGATGTGTTTTTTATACCTTCAGGGCTCGTTCATTCTCTCGGCCGTGGAATTCTCGTTGCGGAAATACAGCAGGCTTCGACCGAAACCTACCGTGTGTACGATTATGACAGAGTTCACAATGGAAAGCCAAGAGAGTTGCATATCGATGCGGCTATGGGAGTTATCCGAGATTATTCGAACGAAGAGCTAAACTCTCTGCGTTTTTCACTTGATGATACCGAAACATTTGACCCCGCAAACGAAACAGCCGTTGCAAACTGCAAATATTTCTCGGTTTACAGATACGACGGCACAGGTGCAAACGACGAGGTGTATGATGCAAAGGGAAGACACGCTGTGGCAATGTGTTATTCGGGCATAGGTAAGGTTTGCAATAAGCCGATAAGAAAAGGTGAGACTATTTTCGTTTCCAAAGACACAAAAACAATAACGCTTGAGGGAAATATGAACGCTCTTCTTTGTTTCTTTCCCTTTGAATTATAATTTATTGTTAAACAGGTGATAAAAATGAAACTGATGATTGCATCCGACATACATGGCTCCGCATTTTATTGCGAAAAACTGCTTGACGCTTTTAAGCGTGAGAATCCCGACATGCTCCTTCTTCTCGGGGACGTACTGTATCACGGCCCCAGAAACGATCTTCCCGAAGATTACGCTCCCAAAAAGGTCATCGATCTTCTTAATCCGCTTAAGGATTATATTCTTTGCGTGCGCGGAAACTGCGATACCGAGGTTGACCAGA
>JAZNFB010000180.1:0-4071 GCA_045588895.1 Candidatus Flemingiibacterium sp. | reverse complement strand
TGCATCGCATATGCCGAGCACCTTTTTGCCGGTCAGCTTATAGTGCACATATCCTGCAAGTGTCGTTAAGAATGTTACATCCTTCACGTGCGGCTCGCCTTTGAGGACTGCCTGAAAATAGTGTGCGACGCTCCAACGCTGCGGAATATTGAATTTAAAGAGGGAAGAAAGCTCGTTTGCCGCTTCCTCTGTTGCTGTATTGCGCCAGGTTCTGAACGGTACAAGCAAATTTTCATCCTTATCGAATGCGAGATAACCGTGCATCATTGCGGATATGCCAATTGCTGCAACCTCTGTTATATCCTCGCCTGATTTAGCTTTATAGTCTTTTGCAAGGGACGCATAACTTTCGCGAAGTCCTTCCCATACAAGCTCGAGCGAATAGGTCCAATATCCGTCTTTCAGTACGTTTTTCCATTCGTATGCGCCCGATGCGAGGACATTTGCATCTTTGTCTATAAGTACAGATTTTATTCGTGTTGAACCAAGCTCAATTCCGATAACAAAATTATTTGTCAAGATTTATCATCCTTTCACGTCAATAATTGCCAAAAAGTCCCGTGGCATAAGGAAATTTTAGACTTTTGTGGTTTTATTGTATCACATAAATTTGTAAAAATCAGGCGTTTTTTATAATATTATAAATGATATCTTCACTTGACAAACAGCGCTGTATGTGGTAAAATATTTCTATACGGTGATTATCTGCCGTACAATAATAAAACAACCTATTTTGGAGGGAAAGAAAATGTTACACGGAAATGCTATAGTCGGACAGTCCGGCGGTCCTACAGCGGCAATCAACGCAACTCTTGCAGGCGTTATAAGGGGCGCTTTTGACTGTGAGGCGATTGACACAATATACGGTGCTTTCAACGGCGTTGAGGGTATGCTTGCAGGCACAATCTGCAACCTTAACGAGGTGTTTGCAAACCGTGATGATTTGCGTGTGCTTTGCGCAACTCCTGCGGCGGCACTCGGCTCCTGCAGAAAGAAGCTCCCGAAGCTTGACGATGAGGCAGGAAAGGCTACATATGAAGCTCTTGTTGAATTTTTCAAGAAGAACAATATCCGCTATTTCTTCTATATCGGCGGTAATGACTCGATGGACACAGTTGCAAAGCTGACTGCATATCTCGCGGACAAAGACTGGGAAATGCGTGTTATGGGCGTTCCGAAGACCATCGATAACGACCTTGTTGGTACAGACCACACTCCCGGTTTCGGTTCGGCTGCAAAATACATTGCGGCAACTATGCAGGAGATAATCCGTGACACTGCGGTATATACCGTTAAGGCTGTTACAATTGTTGAGATAATGGGACGTGACGCAGGTTGGCTTACGGCATCTGCAGCACTTCCGGGACGTATCTGTGATGTTACTCCCGACCTCGTTTATCTCCCCGAGCGTACATTTGACATGGATAAGTTCATCGAGGATGTAAATGCGGCATTTGCAAAACATCCTAACGTAGTTGTTGCAGTTTCCGAGGGTGTACGCTTTGCAGACGGAAGATATGTCGGAGAGGGTACACAGAGCGGTGCGACAGACGCATTCGGTCACAAGTATCTCTCGGGTACAGGCAAGGTGCTTGAACAGGCAATTCGCGACCGTATCGGATGCAAGGTTCGTTCAATTGAGCTTAATCTTATGCAGAGATGTGCTTCTCACATTGCATCTAAGGCTGACCTTGATGAATCACAGTGCGTTGGTGCGGCGGCTGTAATGGCGGCGGCAAACGGCGAGTCGGGTAAGATGATGTGCTATGTACGTGATGGTGGTGAAGCTTACAGTGTACACGTTGAGAGCGGTGACATTGCGCAGATTGCAAACAAGATCCGCGAAGTGCCGGATGAGTACATCAATGCCGAGGGCAACGGAATCACCGAGGCTGGTATCGATTATATTCTTCCGCTCATTCAGGGTGAACCCGAGCAGTTCTACGAGAACGGTCTGCCTAAGCATTTTGTTATAAAGAGATAACTGAAAATGAGCAGCTTACAGTAAAATGTGGGCTGCTTTTTGATACCCTCACAACAAAAAGCCCTCCCAAATTCATTCATTTGAACGGGAAGGCTTTTACTTTTTGTTTATTACGGGTTTAATGTGATTGTTTCATTTGTGAAATCATCTGCAAACCAATCATTGTAGTCGTATGCGCGGAGAGAAAATTCAATTTCTTCAACTTCGGTGATGCCATTTTCTTCGAAGGTAGTGTCAGACCACGTAATAGAACTGAACGCACATTTGCCTGCTGAAACGGAAGTTGCAAAGAGCGGATTGGCCATAAATCCATTAACTGATACGTCATCGGCGCAGAACATAACGGTTTTGTCAGTTTTATTAACTAAAAACAAATTCGCACTGTAGCCCCAGAAGTCATCTTCTTCATATCCGGTGACGATAACGGTAATGTAATCATTATCAATAATCACATTGTCGGTTGAAAGTGTTTCTCTTGTAAATAAAGTGACATTATCTTCTCCGTAAGGATATACATGAACGGTTTGTGTTGCAACATCATCTGCAGACCAATCCTCGCTGTCATAAACTCTGAAAGTTAATTCAATATCAGTATACTCTGTAATACCGTTTTTCTCAAGAGCGTCGTCCATGAAAGTGATTTCGTCATTGGATTTCTTACCGGCGGCGACTTCCACAGCGAAAAGCGGATTGCACTCAACCCCGTTAATGGCAGCACTTTCGACAGAAAACATATATGTCTTATCAGAGGATTTGTTTTCAAGCTGTGCTTTCAGTGTGTATCCCCACATATTATCCGGCTCGATTCCGGTGATCTTAATTGAGCATTCAGAATTGTCAATTGCGACAATCTCTGTGAAAGTAATTGCTTTATTTTCGCTTTCATTTTCACTATCAGTATCGTTACCATTATCATTATCATTTTCACTATTACTATCGCTATCGTTATTTGTGTCTTGAACTTGGGCTGCAGTGGTTTCATTGCTATCGTCGGATTGCGTTTTTTCGGCGCAAGCAGCAAAGGAAAGAAGCATTGACATGGCGAGAAGAAATGTTAAAAAATTTTTCATGATGTCCTCCTGATGATAGGTATTATATGTCGGATGTTTTCCAGCAAAATCATTATATCATAGACATGAAATATTGTCAAGCTTTTTACAACTTTACACGCCAAACTCCTCCGCCGGATAGCCGAAAAAGGCGATACGCTCCGAATCGGACGAAAACGGCACGTCTCCAATCGAATCGGCACATCCCATAAAGCGTGTTAGCACTGTTTCGCTTGAGGTTTCGTTGTCATGCAGTATCATATGCACATATCCGAGTCCGTCGGTGATATCCGAGGCAAAATCAAGCCGCAGAGTGTATTTCCCGTTTGGTGATGTGTGATTCTGTGTGAGATTGTGCGGTGTGGCGTCGGAGAGTGCACCTGTATCAAGGTTAAAGCGTTTATATTTATCGCCATGTCGGAATATAATACTGTTTTCCTCAAACGACGGTGAATCAGCGAAAAATCCAAGCTCCGCAAGGCGACACATTCTGCCGTCAACGGTTATCATATTGAGAAACGAGCGTTTCATCATCTGCCCTCGATTATATAGAAAAACGGGCTTGTCGGTGAATTGACCATCTTGAAGCAGCCGACTGTATACTGCTTTCTATCGAGCTTTGAAAGACGCTCCCCAACGAGTTGTCCTTCAATATCCCCCTCTGCGTGTCCCGGGTATACGGCGATAAGTATTATTGCATCCTTGTCCATAAGCTCGATTGCGGCTTCGATTGCGGCAAGGGTGGTATCACGCATTGTTGTAATTTTTTTGTCGCTTCCCGGCAGATAACCGAGGTTGAACATTCCTGCCTTGACCGGCTTATTTACAAACTCTTTGACTCGGTGATGTGAAGCGCAAATGAGCGTATAGTTATCCGCACATCCAGCGGCGGTGAGGTTCTTTTTGGTTGATTCAAGCGCAGATGGCTGGATGTCAAAAGCATACACGTGTCCACTCTCACCGACTGTTTTTGCTAGAAATTCGGTGTCGTGACCGTTTCCCATCGTATAATCAACGGCTATATCGCCTTCGCGAAGA
>JAZNFB010000179.1:0-2214 GCA_045588895.1 Candidatus Flemingiibacterium sp. | reverse complement strand
GCCGCAAGAAAGAAGTCTGCTCTTACAGTTAAGGCAAACAAGGCTTAAGCAGCTTTATTCGAGGCTGATGCCTTGCATCGGCCTCGCAGACTGCCTTGCAGTCACTGCGGTCGACCTGTGTCTCTCAAGCAATCGGGAGATAGAGGTCGGCCGCATTTTTTTGTGCAAAGCTATTGACTTTGAAGTATAATACGGGTATAATTTTAGTAATCCAAATATATCTAAGGAGGATAATAAAATGGAGTGTTTCAAGAAAGTACTTAAAGTAGTCGGCATTATCGCTGCTATTGCTGCTGTTGCTGCAGGCGTTTACTTTGCAGTTAAGAAGCTTAAGGAGAAGAAGGCTGTTGAGGCAAACGATGAGGAAAACTATGTTTCCTGCTCATGCTGCGAAGCTCAATAATTAAACAATAACTTAAAAAATAAGAGGTACGGTTCTACGCCCACACCCGATAGGCAGTATTTCTTTAAAATGCGAATTTTTTAGTACAATAAATCGTCAAATCCCACAGATATGCGTTAGCATTATCTGTGGGATTTTTCTTTTCTTGTATCTTAAAATTTCATTTTAAAGTGCTTCGCAGTTTCGTAAGAGTATAAAATTTCTTGTATTGAAGGCAAAAACGCAGCAAGGCTGTCGCCTTGCGAGGCTTTTGACAAAGATACAGGGAATTTTTCTCGAGAAACAAATACTTCCTTATCGGGTGTGGGCGTATGAATGAACCGTACCTCTTTTATGCTTTAAAGAAAGAATTTATTTTATAAATTCTTTCGGGTTTGATTTGATATATTCTCCACCGACAGCAAAAAGATTTTTGCCTGCTGTCAGGTCACGGAATTCACCGTTGAGTCTGTCTATTTCGTGAGGGATAACTGACATTTCTTCGTTATTCTCGTCGTATCTGTCAAACATCATTTTGATTACCTTATAGGTTGCACCGTCGAGAATTTTTTCTGCCGCGGCTACGGCATCGCTTGTAAGCGGTCTGTAGCTTGATTTGAAGAAAGCAGAGAGATTACCCTCTGAAGCATCTGAAATCAGGTAATACAATGCATAGACGTCTTTTTCACCTTGCGTCATAGAATCATAGAAACTGTTTGTATCTTCATTTTTCTGGCATATATATTCAAGGCAAAGTGCCGTGCCCTCAAAAAGTGTATCGGCAGGTGAGGAGGCTATTATCTCTTCTGTGAGGTCAGAATAAGCATCACGAAGCTCTTTGGAACGCTTGGCTTTTGCAAGGCTTTCGTTGAAATTCTTACTGTGTCTTGAAGCGGCACCGATAGCTTTTTTAAATACAAATACCGTAAGAATGATAAGAAGTGCAAGCAGCAGATAGAGATACCAGAAATGCTTTATGCTTTCAATAAATCCGTTCATTTTATTATTCGCCCCGATCTATCAGAATTTTGTAAATATCGCCCTTTTTGAAGCCTGTAGCTTTGGCTGCTAACTTTGCTGCTTCACTTGCCGTAACGCCTTTTTCGAGCTGTTTTGCGGCAAATTCAACAGCCTCTTCTATTGTTGACGGTGCTTCTGTTTCTTCGGGTGCACCTTCAATAATGAGTACGATTTCACCCTTGAGCTGACCGTCGGCATATTCCTCTGCAGCTTTGCAGAGTGTGGTGTGAATTACCTGCTCGTGAATCTTGGTTATTTCGCGTACAATGGCTATTTTACGGTCACCGAGTGCCTGTGCCATATCTTTGAGTGTGGCAGGAAGTTTGTGAGGTGCTTCATAAAAACACATTGTGCGTTTTTCGCTTTGTATCTGTGCCAGATGCTCTCTGCGGCTGACCTTGTTTACACTTAAAAAGCCTTCAAAGGTAAATCGTTTTGCACTCATTCCCGACAGTGCAAGTGCGGTGACAAATGCACACGGGCCCGGGACAGAGGCGACGGGGATATTCATTTCGTGACAAAGCCTGACAAGGTCTTCACCGGGGTCAGATACAGCGGGCATACCCGCATCGGTTACAAGACAGCAGTTTTCACCTGCAGAAATGCGGCTTATTATCTGACCGCCACGCTCCATACGGTTGTGCTCGTGGTAGCTTATCATCGGCTTTTTGATTTCAAATCGGTTCAGGAGCTTAAGCGTTACTCTCGTGTCCTCTGCGGCAATGAAATCACAGGTCTCAAGTGCTTCAATTGCTCTTGGCGACATATCCGAGAGGTTACCTATCGGGGTGCCGACTACAAAAAGTGTTCCT
>JAZNFB010000178.1:0-7710 GCA_045588895.1 Candidatus Flemingiibacterium sp. | reverse complement strand
TTTATAAAAATTTATAATTTCAATATTTTCGTACAGTGCGCAATGACACAGTACCACAGCTACTATTATATCAGATGTTTCCTTAAAAATAAAGTGTTTTTTTATTAAATATTATTTTTTTATCAAATTAATTAAATTTTGGTTGGAATTTGATACTAAAGTCACAATAGCAAGCCATGATCAGCCGCCGCATCTTTGGCAGACACGGTCTTTTCCTGCTGCCATCGCATCGGAAACGCTGCCTGACTTGATATTCTTTGAACGTGAAAGTGTACTGCATTTTTCTGTTATATGCCAAACGTCGCCGCTTGAAACCCAGTATACACAGTCAGCAGTTTCATCGTCGGCAGCTTCGGGCAAATTCATCGTTTCCGGCAACTCGGTGATCTCTGCCGATTCTGAAGCCCCTGTTTGCGTGTCATCAGTGATTAGCATATCAAAAAAATCCAGATCAGGAGTATATAAATATGTGTCCGACGATATATCAAGCACGGCATAATCTTCGCCGCATCCTGCAAAAATTAGCATCACCGCAAGAATAAACGAAGAAAAAGCAAATATTTTTATCGTCCTTGGCATCGGCTCACTTAACCTCAACTATCGTAACGCCGAGATCGCCCTCGCCGTATTTTCCGTAACGGTAGGACACCACTCTCGGATCGGTTTTTAAATATTGCCAAAGCGCATTCTTGAGCGCACCCGTACCCTTGCCGTGAATCAAGCGCAGAATGTGTATGCCTGCAATGTGCGCCTCGTCGAAATACTTGTCCACCATGAACCAAGCATCGTCGCCGGTAAGTCCGCGAAGGTCGATCTCGTCCTTGAAATCGCGTGACACAACAACACGGTATTTGTCTGCCGCGATCTGCTTTTTCTGCGAATCGGTAAACGTCACCTTCGCCTCGTCAAGAAGCATCAGATTCGACACCTTTGTGCGCGTTTTAATGATACCTGCCTGAACATTTACATTTCCGTCCTTGTCCGGCACGTCGAGCACAACACCCTTTTTGTTAATGTTGATAAGCAGTACATCGTCACCCTTCTTGAGCGATCTTGGCAGAACATAATCCTCCGCCACCTTTTCCATAACGGGATTGATCTTGTCATCACTCTCGCGAAGATGCTTTCGGATGTTACGTCTCGATTCCTCAAGCGCAGACGCAAGATTGGCACTCTCACGTTCTTTTTTCGCCTTTTCAAGCTGCTCCATAACATAGTTCGATGTAACCTTTGCGCTCTCAACGATGGACACCGCCTGTGCACGTGCCTTTTCAAGCTCACGCTCGGCTCTTGCAATCTCATCGGCAATCTTCTTTTCGTTTTTAGCCTTGTATTCCTCAAACTCACGGCGAAGTCTTTCTGCCTCGGCGCGGTTCTTGTCCATCTCAATACGGCTCGCCTCAAGCTTTTCGATAACGTCCTCAAAGTGCTTGTTTTCCGCACTCACAAGCTCCTTTGCACGCTTTACAATAGCATCCGAAAGTCCGAGCTTCGAGGATATAGCAAACGCATTGGATTTGCCCGGTGTTCCGATAATCAAACGGTAAGTCGGCTTCAGAGTGTTAACGTCAAACTCGCAGGAAGCGTTGACAAATCCGGGAGTTTCAAGTGCAAACGCCTTAAGCTCTGCATAGTGAGTCGTCGCCGCACAAAGAGCACCGACGGAGCGTACCTTTTCGAGTACCGCAATTGCAAGTGCCGCACCCTCTATGGGATCAGTACCTGCGCCAAGCTCGTCTATCAGTACAAGAGAACGCTCGCCGACATTTTCTGTAATACCAACAATATTCACCATATGCGACGAGAAGGTTGAAAGCGACTGCTCGATCGACTGCTCGTCACCGATATCGGCAAAAATGTCGTCAAAAATACAAATCTCCGATGTGTCCGAAGCAGGTATATGAAGTCCCGACTGTGCCATAAGAGCGAAAAGTCCGAGCGTTTTTATGGTAACCGTTTTACCGCCCGTATTGGGACCGGTTATAACAAGCGTTGACATATCTCCGCCAAGCGTCACCGTGATCGGCACGACTTTCGCAGGATCAAGCAGGGGGTGACGTGCACGGACAAGATTCATACGTCTATCGCCCGTGATACGTGCCGGAACTGCGTCAAACTTAAAGGAAAGATCGCTTTTTGCAAAGATAAACGCAAGCTTTGTAATATTGCTGTAATTGAGGAAAAGTGCATCTTCTATCTCGCCGCAAGCCGCAGAAAGCTCGGCAAGGATACGTTCAATTTCATTTGTTTCTTTAACCTGAAGAACACGCAGCTCATTATTCGCCTCAACGACCGAAAGCGGCTCAACAAAAAGCGTCGCTCCCGATGATGAGGTATCGTGTACCAGACCGCGGACGTCCGCCTTGTGCTCCACCTTGACGGGGATAACATAACGTCCGTTACGCATGGTAACAATATTTTCCTGCAGAAACTTCGAATACGAGCCGCTGACAAAGCTCTGAAGCGTGTCCTTTATGCGGTTGTTCGTAATTCTCATCTTGCGGCGGATATCCGAAAGCGCGGGACTTGCCTCGTCCGCAATCATATCCTCGGAAACTATCGCCGTATATATGCGATCCTCAAGCTTTTTATTTGGAATGAGACGCTCAAACATCTCGTCAAGTGAGGTTGTTCCTCTGCGGTCAGTGCGACTGTATTCAAGCAGTGAGCGTGACGTGCGCAGAACATTAGCAAGGTCAAGTAACTCTCTTTGGGAAAGCACAGCTCCCTTTGCCGCGCGCTCGGCAGTGTCACGTATATCCTTGATTCTGCCAAAGGATGGCATACCCTTTATCGCCTGCATTTCCTTTGCCTCGGTCGTCTCACGCTGCATTCGCAGTATGCGGTCGGGATCGTTCTCGGGACGCAGTGCAAGCGCCATCTCACGTGAACCCTCAGTCGGTGCACGCTCGGCAAGAAGCGCTAATATCTTGTCATATTCGAGCGTTCTTATCGCTCTTTCGTAGTTTTTCAATTGTTACATCCTTTCGGGGTATTGTACAGTGGTAAAGTGTTTGCGTATGGGAATTACGCTTCAATTCCCACTCACAACGCCAACATATCAAGCACCTGAAAATGGTGATCGACGTGATTTTCAAGATATTTTTCGCAGGCTGATGAAAATTCGGGCATCAGTTCATCTGCAAGCGTGAACGAAAACAGCCGCGACATATCGGCATACAGAGCGTGCTGCATTGCGAGAACAGACGCCGGTGCAAGCGGAATTATGATTTGTGCCGTACGCATATCGTCAACCTCCCGGTTGTTTTCGAGATGAACCGGAGTAAAGCTTGTCTCGGAGCAGTGACGGCAGAGCATCGTACCCTCCATCACGTTAAGATACAGCCGCTCATTTTCAACACCGTTTCCACAACCGCGACAGCTTACAATATTCGGCGCAAAGCCTTCAAGAAGCGCAAGCCGCATCTCGTAAACGCCCTTGATAAGGCGAATATCCTTGTCCTTGTAATGCGTCAGTGCCCAAAGCGTATTTAAGGCAAGACGAAGCATCTGTTCCTCGGGTTGTTCCTCATTTGATGTGTATTCGACGGTGTTGAGAATGTACGTTCCAACCGTCATTTTATCGAAGTCCTCGCAAAGCTGGAAGTAATTTTCAATGAGAGAAGAATCGTTGACGGTATATTTGCCGTGATGCTCATAGAGGACAAATTCACTGTAACAGAATATCTGCGTTGCTACAGTGTGAGGTCCGCGAAGGCGCAGTGCACCTCGGACAAGTGCCGAAATACGTCCTCGCTCGGCTGTTAATATGTTTATATATTTGGAATTATCGTTTACCGGCGTTTCACGAAGAACAAGTCCCTTCAGCGTGTGGAGCATATCATTCTTCCGTAAAGCCGAAGGTGTTAAGAAGACCTGCATTGTCGCGCCAATTTTCCTTGACCTTCACCCAGAGATCGAGATGCACCTGTACGCCGAAAAATGCCTCCATGTCTTCCCTTGCCCACGTTCCGACCTTTTTGAGTGCCGCACCGTGCTTTCCGATGATGATACCCTTGTGTGAATCCTTTTCGCAGAATATCTCGGCACGTATCTTTATGATTGTCGGCTTTTCTTCAAATGCTTCGATAACAACAGCTGTACCGTGAGGAATCTCATCGTTAAGCGTGCGAAGAAGCTTTTCACGGATTATCTCGGAAACAAGCATCCGCTCGGGCTGATCGGTTAACATATCCTCCGGGAAGAACCAATCGCCCTCATGAAGTAACTTTGCCGCCTCGTCTATAACGATGGAAACGCCCTCGTTTTTGACTGCCGCCATAGGTATAACCGCCGCGAAATCACAAAGTTCCGAATATGCCATAATACACTCGGCAACCTTTGTTGCGTTGACGGTATCAGTCTTGTTTATCGCAAGTATAACAGGATCGTTCTGCTTCTTGAAACGCTCAAGCAGACGCACCTCCACCTCGGAAACGGGCTTTGCCGCATCAACAACAAGTATCGCCGCATCAACCTCACCGATAGCCGAGGAAATGGTCTTAACCATAAAATCACCAAGCTTATTCTTCGGCTTGAGCATACCGGGAGTATCAAGAAAAACGAACTGATTTTCGTCCACGGTAAGTATTCCGGTAATACGGTTTCTGGTTGTCTGCGGTTTACTTGAAACTATGGATATTTTCTCGCCTAAAAGTGCGTTGAGAAGCGTTGATTTGCCAACATTCGGACGTCCGACGATTGCAATAAATCCTGTTTTTGTCATAATATTTGTTGTCCTTTATTTAAAATTAATTCTAATTCTAATCATAATCTAACTTCACACCGTTAAAGCATATAAATATAGCTGTAGAAACGATTACCACTGCACGGTCGTTGGGATACCGAGCGGAGGCGGAGGAGACGGAGCGAGGAGGGTTCCCGACTACCGAGAGCGCCCTCGAAGCGTTTATGCAAAGCCTCTATGAGCGAATGCGTCCATTAAAGTTTTTGCGGAGCTTTTTTCAAAAAGCGACCGTAACTCCTATGTTAATATTATACCACATAATTATATTTTTGTCTATCCCTTAACCGCGTTTAATTCCCATCGAGTCGAGCACGGCGGACTGCTTTTCACACATAACACGCTCGTCCGCTTCACTTGTCACATGATCGTAACCGAGAAGGTGGAGTACCGAGTGTACAGTCAAGAACGCCACCTCACGGGTAAAGCTGTGACCAAGCTCACCTGCCTGCTCACGTGCACGCTCAAGCGAAATGACAATATCACCGAGAATCACAGCCTCGTTGCCCATGTTGATATCACAGTCACCGTCTTCGCTCATCATCGGGAACGAAAGCACGTCCGTTGCCGAATCGATATCACGGTGCTCACAGTTGATCTCACGGATTCCCTCATTATCTGTGAACGTCACCGAAATCTCGGTTGAACACTGAAAATCCTCATATGCAAGCGCAGAGTAGATCGCCGCCTTCACAAGACAGCGAAGCTCGCTTGTTACCTTTTCCTTATCCTGCTCGTTTGTGAAATGAATATAATGTCTCATTGTTCACTATCCTTTCTGATTTTGTACTTTTGTTTTGCTTCACCGTCACGCTGACGGCTCTTATCGTAATTTTCATATGCAAGGATTATCTTCTGCACAAGCCTGTGGCGCACAACGTCACGCTCCGAGAAGCGGTGTACCGCAATGTCGTCGATACCCTCCAAAATCTTCACAGCCTCGCCAAGGCCGCTCTTCTTTCCAAACGGCAGGTCAGTCTGCGTTAAGTCACCTGTAACGACCGCCTTTGAGTTAAAGCCGAGTCGCGTCAAAAACATCTTCATCTGCTCGGGAGTTGTGTTCTGCGCCTCGTCAAGAATTATAAACGAATCGTCAAGCGTACGTCCGCGCATATAAGCAAGCGGCGCAATTTCGATTATCCCACGCTCAACGTAACGTAAATACGCCTCACTGCCGAGCATTTCGTAAAGCGCATCGTAAAGCGGACGCAGATACGGATCAATTTTATTCTGCAGATCTCCCGGCAGGAAACCGAGCTTTTCACCGGCTTCAACCGCAGGTCTTGTCAAAATAATCCTCTCAACCTGCTTTGACTTAAGAGCGGTTACAGCCATCGCAACGGCAAGGAAGGTCTTTCCCGTTCCCGCAGGGCCAACACCCATGATAACCGTGTTTTTCTTTATCGCTTCAACATATTTCTTCTGACCGACGGTCTTTGCCTTTATGGGCTTGCCTCGTGTAGTGAGACATATAGCATCCTCGTCAAGCTCCGAAAGTTCGCCCTTCCTTCCGTCTGAAACCATGTCGATAACATAGTCAACATTCTGCGTCGTCAGTGTGTTTCCGAGCTTTGTCATCCGCTTTAAATATCCGAGCGCATCGGCGGCACGCTCAACCGAGGTCATGTCAGAGCCGCTGACACTGATGGCATCTCCTGCGGTGTTAATGCTGTCCCGTGCCTTTATTGTAACGCCGAATGCACGCTCAAGCTTTTCAAGATTAACGTCAAGCTCACCGAAAAGAGCCGCTGTCTGCTCGGGCGAATCGGTGAGTATAATTTTTTCGGGCATTTTAATTTTCTCCTGTTTTTTCAGTTGTATATATCGGAATCTCTGTGGCGATGTTCTTCACCAGTCTGAGGTCACATTCAATAACGTAAGCTCCGTCTTGCATACCTGCCTTTATCTCTCGCGAAACAAGCTGACATCCCTCGCTCACAGCGGCACACGCCTCGCGAAGCCTGCGATATGCTTCTGTGCGTGCTTCTTCCTCGGTGAGCGTAACGGGAACATCCTCATATTCGCGGTATACAGTCTCATGCACCGTTATCGGCACACTGACAGTGCCGAAAAAGCACAGCTTTGTTTCTCTTTCTATTTTATCATATTTCTCGCATAATTTCCCTGTGTTTGCGAAAAGTTTCATGGAAATTTTGAAAAAGTTCAAATATTTTTCCGAATATTCGCGCCCCGTTGCAATACGCTCGGTCGTCTCAAGCGGAACCTCAATATTAACCGTCCGCTTCACCTCTGCCATAACCGTTCCTCTTGCATGAACCAGCCGCAGACCGTGCTTCATTTCTTCAACACCCGATGCAAGCAATTCTCCCTTTCGTACAAGGTCGCCGCCGCTCACCACCGGACTGCCGCGAAGTATCTCCATATATTCGATAACCCCGTCCTCGTCCGCAACGAGATTATAAGGCACGCTCTCATCGGGCGCAATATCGTGAACAAGCATCTCACGAACCTCGACTGTTGCGTGTGTGCCGCGTACGTTAACCGCAATCCACGCAATATCATCAAACCCTAACAGAAACTCATTGTGCAGCCTGTCAAAATCGACAGACGGAATATACGTTCCAACCTCAAAGCCAAGCTCCTCAAGCCTTGAAAGTATCTCCTTCTCTGTGACGGTTTCATTCCCGACAACGCCTATATCCCATATGAACTGCTCGGAAACGAAAATCATCGAAAAGAAAATGAGTATGCCAATGGGTATACCGATACGCCTTTTGTAACGCTCTGCAAGATATAAAAATCCCCTTGCTTTAACCCGCTTTG
This sequence comes from Candidatus Flemingiibacterium sp., assembly GCA_045588895.1. GTDB lineage: Bacteria > Bacillota > Clostridia > Oscillospirales > CAG-272 > Flemingiibacterium. Next base: position 182 of record JAZNFB010000178.1, on the reverse strand, counting down.
CAGAAACTCCGTGCGATGAAAAAATACGTTCCATTGCTTTGCAGTCTGAATACTGTACTCTGAATAAAAGTGCATCTCCGTCATACTCGATCCTGCCGAGATTCGCACCGGACGAAACTATAATATCCGCCGCAAGATCGGTGTTTTCACTGACGCGGTAATCACACGAGCCCATAAACCAG
>JAZNFB010000177.1:0-2132 GCA_045588895.1 Candidatus Flemingiibacterium sp. | reverse complement strand
CGCTGTCGAGCTATGCGAGAATGTTTTTAGGTCAGCTCGATAAGCCTGATCTCGATTCGATTGAGGGACTTTCACCGGCGATTTCGATTGATCAGAAAACAACCTCGAAAAACCCTCGCTCCACCGTCGGAACGGTTACGGAAATATATGACTACCTGCGACTTTTATACGCTCGTGTCGGCATACCGCACTGTCCCGTTTGCGGCAAGGAGATACGTCAGCAGACGGTTGACCAGATTATTGACCGTATCATGACACTTCCCGAGGGTACACGCTTTATGGTGCTTGCTCCGATGGTTCGCGGCAAAAAGGGTATGCACGAGAAGATATTCGAGGATGCGAAAAAGAGCGGATATGTACGTGTTCGTGTTGACGGTTCGATGTATGACCTCGGCGAGGAAATAAAGCTTGACAAAAATATCAAGCACACGGTTGAAATTGTCGTTGACCGTCTTGTGCGCCGAGACGATATGCGCTCACGTCTTGCCGACTCGGTTGAAACAGCCCTTTCGCTGACGGACGGTAATCTTGTTGTGTCTTTAGTGCTTCGTGACGGTGAGGTGTTTGACGGCGATACCGAGATGTCATTTTCACAAAGCTATGCCTGCGAGGAGCACGGTATAAGTGTTGGTGACCTTTCGCCGAGAATGTTCTCGTTCAATAATCCTTTCGGTGCTTGCGAGAAGTGTGCCGGACTTGGTGAAATGCGTATTGTTTCCGCCGAAAAGGTTGTACCCGATAAGTCGCTTTCACTCAGAGAGGGAGCAGTGCAGGTGAACGGCTTCAAGTCGCTTGATGAACAGAGCTGGAACGGTCCGCTTTTTGAGGCAGTTGCAAAAAAATACGGCTTCACGCTCGATATGCCGCTCACAGAATATACGGATAAGCAGTTGAAGGTTTTGCTTTACGGCTCGGGCAACGAGGTTTATGAGATAACACGCTACTGGGAAGGCGCAGAAAAGCGTCAGCGAGTAAAATTTGACGGCGTTATAGGAATGATACAGCAGCGCTTTGACCAGTCTCAGCATGAATATTACGAGGAGTTTATCGAGGATACGCCCTGTCCCGAATGTCACGGAAAGCGTCTTAATCCGATGTCGCTCGCGGTTACTGTTGGTGGTATCAACATTGACGATTTCTGCCGTATGTCGGTGACGAAGGCACTTGAATTTGTAAATTCGCTGACGTTTACCGAGATGGAAATGGCGATCGCGAAAGAGATTATTAAGGAGATAAAATCAAGGCTTGGTTTTCTTGAAAGTGTCGGACTTGAATATCTCACGCTTGCACGTAAGGCAGGCACACTTTCGGGCGGTGAGGCACAGCGAATCAGACTTGCGACGCAGATAGGCTCGTCACTGATGGGCGTGCTTTACATCCTTGATGAGCCGAGTATCGGTTTACACCAGCGTGACAATTCAAAGCTTATTGCAACGCTCAAGCGCCTGAGGGACGCCGGAAACAGTCTCATTGTTGTTGAGCATGACGAGGAAACGATGGAATCCTCCGACTATATTGTTGATATCGGTCCCGGTGCAGGTATACATGGCGGTCAGATCGTTGCCGCAGGTACTCCCGATGAGATCAAGGCGCATCCAGATTCAATAACCGGAGCATATTTGTCGGGCAGGGAAAAGATAGAAACTCCTGTGCTGCGGCGCTCGGGTAACGGTAAATTCTTAAAGATTATAGGTGCGGCGCAGAATAATCTTAAAAACATAAATGTTACAATACCGCTTGGACTTTTCTGCTGTGTCACGGGCGTTTCCGGCTCGGGAAAATCGTCGATGCCAATTCGATACTCTATCAGTCGCTTGCACATGAGCTTAACCGTGCACACACCTATCCGGGTAAGCACAAAAAAATCGAGGGCACTGAAAACCTTGATAAGATAATCGCTATAGACCAGAGCCCAATCGGACGTACACCTCGCTCAAACCCTGCGACGTACACGGGACTTTTCACTGATATACGTGAGCTTTTTGCAAAGACTACAGAGGCCAAAAGGCGCGGCTGCAATTCGGGACGATTCTCGTTCAACGTAAAGGGGGGACGCTGCGAGGCGTGTGAGGGTGATGGTGTGAAGTGTATTGAGATGCACTTTTTGCCGGATGTTTATGTTGCCTGTGATG
>JAZNFB010000176.1:0-9433 GCA_045588895.1 Candidatus Flemingiibacterium sp. | reverse complement strand
ATAATAATTTTACCCATATCACGGCGTAAAGCTTAAATGCGGTTTAAATACATTTAATATATATTACCGATTTTTAGGAGGTTATCAATGAATTCCTACGAAAAATTACACTCACAGCAGATTTACAATCCCGCTGACGAGGAGATAATGAAAGAGCAGTTCAAATGTCTTGAAAAGCTATACGACTTCAACGCCACACGACCTTCGGAGCTTGGCAAGAGAGAAGCACTGTTAAAGGAAATGTTTGCAGAAATCGGCGAAGGCTGTTACATTGAGCCGCCTCTTCACTCCAACTGGGCAGGAAAGCACGTACATTTCGGTAAAAACATATATGCCAATTTCAACCTGACGCTGGTTGATGATACGCATATTTACGTTGGCGACAACACAATGTTCGGTCCAAACGTAACTGTTGCAACAGCGGGACATCCGATATTACCCGAGCTTCGTGAAAAGGGGTATCAGTATAACGCACCCGTTAAAATTGGCAGAAATTGTTGGGTTGGTGCAGGCGTGGTTATTGTGCCGGGTATTACTATTGGTGACAATACGGTGATCGGCGCAGGAAGCGTTGTGACGAAGGATATTCCGCCATGCGTGATTGCTGTTGGGAATCCGTGCGGAGTTTTAAGAGAGATAAACGAGCGCGACAGGCAATATTATTTTAAAGACAGAAAGATAAAATTTTGAGGTTACTTATGAAAGCATATGAAATTATCGAAGGGCTTTGTGCACTTGCAAACGATTTTGATCATACACACAGCGTTGACCGCTTTTATATCGGCTCACCGGATGTCGAAGCTGACAAGGTTGCCGTGACTATGTTTGCAACTCCGAATGTCATCAGGCAAGCTAAAGAATGGGGCGCACAGCTTGTTATAATGCATGAGCCACTTTGGTATAATCATGAGGGCAGAGAATCCAATGAGAAGCTTGAATGTGAGAAACGCTCTTTTGCCGAAAAATCCGGCATGACCTTTTACCGCTTCCACGATCATCCGCATTACACAACCCCGGATATCATTGCCGCAGGTGAATTTAAAGCGTTGAACCTTAAAGGAAAGCTTGAATATACAAACGAATTTGATCTTGTACGCCTGACGCTCGATGAGCCGATGACTGCGCTTGAGCTTGCAAGGCATATTGAAAAGACACTCGGTATACGCCGTGTTGCTATTTGCGGCGAGAGGGATAAAAAGTCAACGAAGATATCCTGTATGTTCGGTGCGCCGGGTACGCAGATATATGAAATTGCAAAAGACGAATGTGAGATAATTTTGACGGGAGAGGCTTGGGAATGGCGGCTTGGAGAGTATGCAAGAGATGCGTCTCAGCTTGGTTATAATAAGTCTGTCATATTTATGGGACACATCGGCTCGGAGCGTGACGGAATGAAATATACTGCCGAGATCATAAAAGAAAAGCATCCCGAGCTTGACGTGAAATATTTTGAGTGCGGCGAGGTCTGCACATATACTGAAGATTAAAAATAAAATTTATATATTTACGGAGGCAAAGTTATGGACAAAATCAAAGAAAAAATTGAAGAGGTTGTTGCAAAATTAAAGGGTGACGGAAAGCTTATGGAGAAATTCAAGGCTGATCCCATTAAAACTCTTGAGGGTATTATCGGGGTTGATCTTCCTGATGACATGATAAGCAAGGTTGTTGACGGCGTTAAGGCAAAGCTTGCCGGCGGTAATATTGCAGACAAGACAGACGACGTTAAGGATGCAATCGGCGGTCTTTTCTCAAAATTTAAGAAATAATCAAGGACGGAACCTTATCTTTAACCGGTATGGTTCCTAATTTTTATGCAAAATTTATGGTATGACGGAATAATACTTGACAAATGCCTATAAATATTGTATAATAAATTAAATATACAAAGAAAGAGGTGACTTTTCACGATGGATGGCGGCGGCCATACACCCCCTCCTTTATGCACGGCGATTTTTAATTCTAAAGCATTTGAAATCTCCGTTTGGGTGACGCTTCTGTGCAATCTTCCTCTGCGTGAATGATTTTTTCGCAGTGCGTTTGAAGCGGTAACTCAATATAAGTATCATAGGAGGATTTATTTTGGAAGGCAATATATGGCTTATGCTGTTGTTTCAGGTGATACTAATCGCCCTCAATGCGGTTTTCGCAAGTGCGGAGATTGCAGTTCTCAGCGTAAGTGAAGGGAAGCTCGAAAAGCTTTCACAGGATGGCAATAAAAAAGCCAAAAAATTACTTAAACTCACAGATAAGCCTGCAAAGTTTCTTGCGACTATACAGGTTGCGATAACCCTTGCCGGATTCCTCGGCTCGGCATTCGCAGCGGAAAACTTTTCGGGACCTATTGTAAAATGGTTGGTTTCACTCGGTGTTGACATGATTCCCCCGGAGTCACTTGATGCCATTGCGGTCATTTTGATAACGCTTATACTTTCGTTTGTAACGCTTGTTTTCGGTGAGCTTGTTCCGAAGCGTATGGCAATGCGTAATTCGGAGAAGTTAGCTTTATCTCTCTCGGGAACAGTGTCGTTTATCGGAATGGTATTTAAGCCGCTTGTTTGGCTGCTTACCGTATCCACAAACGGTGTTCTTCGACTTTTCGGTATCGATCCGAATGCGGATGATAACGATGTCAGCGAGGAGGATATACGTGTCATGGTTGATTCTGCTGCTAAAAACAGTCAGATCGACGATGAGGAGCGTGACTTTATTCAGAACGTATTTGAGTTTGACGATCTTACTGCAGGCGAAATTGCAACTCACCGTACCGACGTGACAATGCTCTGGCTTGACGAATCGGACGAGGAGTGGAATTCCACCATACATGAAAGATGTCATATGTTCTATCCCGTTTGCGGAGAATCGGTTGACGACGTTGTTGGGGTGCTTTATCTTAAGGATTATTTCAGACTTGAAGCGCAGACACGTGAAAATGTGATGGCGAAGGCGGTAAAGACACCGTATTTCGTTCCCGAAAGCGTCAAGGCGGATGTGCTGTTCCGTAATATGAAAAAAGGCGGCAAGACCTTTCCGGTTGTGCTCGATGAACATGGCGGTATGCGCGGTATTGTAACGATGAACGACCTTATAACAAGACTTGTCGGAAACCTCGGAAGCGACGAGGACGACACGGTGAAGGAGACTGTTTCTCTGACGAAAACGGGCGATGATACATGGTCGCTCGTCGGTAACGTTCCGATTGAGGAGATCGCCAAGGAGCTTGACGTTAAGCTTCCCGAGGATGACTTTGATACATTCAGCGGAATGATATTTGCCGAGCTTGGAAGTATACCCGATGACGGTGAGACGTTTGAGCTTGAAGCGTGGGGACTTCACATTGCGGTCAGCGTTGTGCTTGAACACCAAATCGAGGTTGCAACACTGACAAGACTTCCTGAGCCGAGCGATGAAAACGACGATGACGGCGATAAGGATGACAATTAAACAGAAAATGGAGCTGACACGAAATTGTGTGCCGGCTCCTTAATTTTTTATGTTCTTGAATACCACAGTAAAAAAACACCCCACCGATTGGCAGGGTGAATGTAATATTACTTATGTCCCGGGTAGAAGGTAGTCAGATGACCCTGAAGTTTATCAATAGTGCCGTCTGCATTCTTCTCAAACATGAATGCATTGTTCTTTTCAAAGGATTCTTCAATTCTCGTCGCACAGAAATAGTAATAGTTGCTCGGCATAACGGTGACGCCCTCAATCAGAACCTCACGTGCTGCCACAACCGCTTCATCTGTGGGAGCGAAACGTGCGAGCTTATCAGCAGGGCTGAACTGGTATAACACTGCGCCAGATGCGGTTGTTGTGGACTGAAGAATTACACCCTCAATGCTACCGGGGAAACGTCCGCTTTCAGCACGGTTACGTATACACTGCGCAACTGCACACATTTCCCAATATTTTTCGGTAAGGTCCTCAAATCTATAAAGACTTGAACCGTTGCCCATTACCTCAAGCTGAATTATTGTCGCCGCAAGGGTGATCTCATATTCGGTGACAGAAAGCTTCGGTGTTTCAATCGTGTAGGGAACTTGAAGCTCGTCCGCAAGGTATCCGGTCTTCATTTCGGGAACAACATAGTAGAAACCGGATTCATCGACAACCGAATGAGACTTGCTTATATTCTCGGGCTCTGTTTCGGGTGCTTCTGTTTCAGGAATGGTAGTTTCGGGGATTTCGGGTACTGTATCCTCTGCAGGTTCAGTTTCTTCTGCTTCGGGAGCAAAGGTTTCTTCCTCGATTAATATTTCGGGAGCGTCTGCGATGAGATTACCCGTAAGATTTGTGATAATCTCAAGTGTGGTTTCGGGTTCTTCTGTCTCGGTGACGGTCGGAACGGTTACACGTGTCGGTTCGATATAAGAAACCGTTGTATCCTGCTCATATGAATCGTCACTCGGAGCTGCTGTGATGATAGAAGCGGAAATTGAGGCGAAAACAATCGCGATGATTAAAGCGAGCGCAACAGAAGCTGTTCTTTTTTTGTTTTTGAATATAACCGCCACTTTAATGCACCTCCGATCCTTTCACGGAAATAATATCCGCAAATATCGTTTCTAATAGATTCACTGTCATAAAATGCTATCCTTTCGTAACACTTACCGTCCGCTTTAATTATGTAAGCCAATGATGAAAATGATGAACGGTGGGTATAAGACCGATTTTGATGCACACCAAAATATATGCATCTTTGTTCCCATATATGACGTGCAAGTTCTTTTGCACAGTATTGTTGATAACCCGGTCTTGAGGCGAGCACTTAATATTATACTCGAAAACTTTCCATTTTGCAACCCCTTTTCCGAAAAATGGTCGTTATGCCGTAATAATCAAAAATATATTTGGCATCAATATGCGTTTTAAACAAGAATTTTCCTATATTTTTACCATAAAATTACAGATTTAATCAATTTATCCAATCGGGAAGAAATTTTTATACACCTGTATTCGCATATAATCGGATACGAAAAACTGTATTTCAGCCAATTATGCGGTAAGCGTAAAAAAACGATGTATAATTGATGTATATAGTGTATATTTTTATATCGTATACAAACATTATGAAAGGGTCTTGACAAAATGAAAAAATGTGATATAATATAATCATATGAGCAATTATTCATATGAAAGGAAAGTTGATATGTCAACATTCACACTTGAAAATCATCCGTGCGAGGAGCACAAAAAGCTGGTTGAGGAGCTTACGAGCACGCTTCCTGATGAGGATACGCTTGAGGATATATCCGAGCTTTTTAAGATATTCGGAGATTCAACAAGAATAAAGATACTCTATGTGCTTCACGAGGGAGAACTTTGTGTTTGCGATATTGCGACTGTTTTGCAGATGACGCAGTCTGCGATCTCGCATCAGCTTCGTATACTTCGTCAAACGCGACTCGTCAGAACACGCCGCGAAGGGAAGAGTGTTTATTACAGTCTTGCTGATGATCACGTCAGAACCATCATTTCAATGGGAATCGAACATATATCCGAATAGGCGTATATATTAATAAATGAAAGAAACTCTCAAATATTAATATATGAAACTCTTGTGGCTGAATAACACTATATATTAATAAATGAAGGAAACTTGCGAATTTAGTGTTATTATTAATAAATGAAAGGAACATTAGCGATTATGAAAAAAACATATAATCTTGAAGATCTCGAATGTGCGAATTGCGCTGCGAAGATGGAAGCAGGAATCAAACAGCTTCCGGGTGTCAGAACGGCGACGGTCAGCTTTATAACAGGGAAGCTTATTCTCGAAACCGAGGACGATGATCAATCGAAGCTTATTAAAGAGGTACAGAAGCTTATTAAAAGGATCGAGCCTGACTGCAGAGTAATTTTATGAATAAGTTAACGTCAAAGCAGAAAAGACAATTGAAAAAGATTATCGCCGCGGTTCTACTGTTTGCGGCAGGAATTGTAACATCCTTATTTGAGATTGCTTACATACCGCTGCTGCTTTTTGCGCTGTCTTACATTGCTGTGGGACTCGAAATTCTTATAAAGGCGGTCAAGGGCATTTTTTCGGCACAGATACTTGATGAGAATTTTCTTATGGCGATTGCGACGATTGGTGCGTTTGTCCTCGGAGAGTTTTCAGAGGGAGTTGCGGTAATGCTTTTTTATCAGATTGGCGAGCTCTTTTCGTCCATTGCCGTTTCACGCTCAAGACGGTCGATAACCGAGCTTATGGATTTGTGTCCGGATTCTGCGGACGTGGATAGGGACGGGAATATTATAACTGTCGATCCTGCCGAGGTTGAGATTGGTGAGGTCATCGTTTTGAAGCCTGGCGAAAAAATACCACTTGACGGAGTTATTATTGAGGGTGCTTCATCGCTTAACACCGCCGCTTTAACTGGAGAGAGTATGCCGAGTGCAGTTTCGGTTGGTGACGAGGTGCTTTCGGGAAGCGTTAACGGCGAGGGCTTGATTCGTATTCGCACAACGAAAATGTTCGGTGAATCCACGGTTTCGAAAATACTTGATCTCGTCTCAAATGCGGCGGCAAAAAAGTCACGCAGGGAAGCGTTTATAACCCGTTTTGCAAGATGGTATACGCCAATTGTCGTTGCGGCGGCTTTGTTCATTTCACTTATACCGCCGCTCTTTGATGGGGCATGGTCGAAGTGGGTTTACGGGGGACTTAATTTTCTCGTTATAAGCTGCCCGTGCGCGCTGGTCATTTCGGTTCCGCTGTCGTTTTTCGGCGGTATCGGTGCGGCTTCGAGGAGAGGTATACTTATAAAGGGCGGTAACTATCTTGAAGCGCTCGCCGAGCTTGACACGGTTATTTTCGATAAGACGGGAACGCTTACAGAGGGGTGTTTTTCCGTTAGTGAGGTATGCCCGATTGACGTTGACAGGGATGAGTTACTTAAAATTGCGGCAAAGGTTGAAGCATCGAGCACTCATCCGATTGCACGGTCTATTGTCAAGGCTTACGGAACGGTTGATACCTCGGATGTTACGGAGGTCACCGAGCTTGCGGGAAAGGGCATTATGTGCAAAATAAACGGTGTCACGGCGGCGGTCGGAGGTGTGAAGCTTATCGAATCACTCGGCGGTAATGTGTCGTTTAATATGGATGGTGATACGGCTGTATTTGTTATCTTTGATGGAAAGCTGATTGGAAGTATAAGCGTTTGCGACCGTATAAAAGTCAATGCGAGAAAAGCGGTCACGTTACTCACTGAAGCTGGTATCAAGCGATGTGTAATGCTGACTGGCGACAACAAGGCGACTGCGGAACGAGTGGCATCCGAGCTTGGCATTTGTGAATACCGTGCCGAGCTTTTACCGCAGGATAAGGTTCGTGAGGTGGAGCGTTTACTTAAAGAGGGAAGCTGTGCATTTGTCGGCGACGGCATTAACGATGCGCCGGTGCTCTCACGTGCGGATGTCGGTATCGCTATGGGCGGAATCGGCTCGGATGCGGCGATTGAAGCGGCGGACGTTGTGCTGATGGACGATGATCCCTCGAAGATTGCGGACGGCATTAAAATAGCACGGAGAACTGTTCGTATTTCACGACAGAACACGGTATTTGCGCTCGGAGTCAAGGTAGCGATAATGTTACTCGGTGTCTTCGGTATTGCCAATATGTGGCTTGCCGTGTTTGCCGATGTTGGTGTATCCGTGCTTGCGATACTCAACGCAATGCGGCTTCAGCGATAAGGAAAATTTTCGCTCACCTCTTGACAAAACGCCAAGAATATGGTATACTATTATAAAGGCAAGGACGGGAAGGAGTAGGTTTCCGAGGGTGTCAAGAGAGCCGCCGGTTGGTGTGAGGCGGTCACATTAGGTTTCCGAAGTAGTCCCTGAGCCGCTACGTGAACAGTGTAACTTTTCGCTAAGTAGCCGACGCCGTGTTCTTCACGTTACAGAAGAAGAAAAGTAATCGCTTTTCACTGAGTTAGAAATATCAGGTGGTACCGCGCCTATAGCGCCCTGACACAACAAACGTGTCGGGGACTTTTTATTTTCCCGACAAATACAAATGAAAGGATATGCAAAATGAACACCGAAATTAATCTTCCCAAGAATTATGCGCCCAAGGAATTTGAAGAGCGTATCTACAAAAATTGGTGCGACAAGGGTTATTTTACCGCAGTACGTGACGAAAAGAAGGACCCTTACACAATCGTTATTCCCCCTCCAAATATCACAGGTCAGCTCCATATGGGACACGCACTTGACAACACTCTCCAGGATATTCTCATCCGTTATAAGAGAATGAGAGGATTTGCAACCCTTTGGCTTCCGGGTACTGACCACGCATCCATTGCAACCGAAGCGAAAATAGTTGAGGCTATGCGAAAGGAAGGACTCACGAAAGAGGATCTCGGACGTGATCAGTTCCTTGTTCGTGCATGGGATTGGAAGCGTCAGTATGGCGGACGTATCATTGAACAGCTCAAGAAAATGGGCTCATCCTGCGACTGGAGCCGTGAGCGTTTTACACTCGACGAGGGCTGCAGCAAGGCGGTTCGCGAGGTATTCAAGCGTCTCTATGATAAGGGACTTATTTACCGTGGCGAGCGTATAATTAACTGGTGTCCTCACTGTAAGACATCCATTTCCAATGCAGAGGTTGACTATGAGGAACAGCACGGTCACTTCTGGCACATCCGCTATCCCCTCGTTGGCGGCGGCGGATATGTTGAGGTTGCAACAACACGTCCCGAGACGCTTCTTGGTGATACCGCAGTTGCCGTTAATCCTGCTGATGAACGCTACAAGGACATGATCGGTAAGTATGTTGTTCTGCCGCTTGTAGGTCGTCGTATTCCAATCGTTGCCGATGAGCACGCACAGCTCGATAAGGGTACAGGCTGCGTTAAAATCACTCCTGCGCATGACCCTAACGACTTCGAGGTTGGACGCCGCTGTCATCTTCCTATGGAGGTTGTTCTCACGGAGGATGCAAAGATAACCGATAACTATCCGAAGTATGCAGGTATGGACAGATACGAAGCACGCAAGGCTATTGTTGAGGATCTTCGTGCAGGCGGATATCTTGCAGAGATTGAGGATCTGACTCATGAGGTTGGTACTTGCTATCGCTGCGGTACTACTATTGAGCCGATGGTATCGCTTCAGTGGTTTGTTAAGATGGAGCCTCTTGCAAAGCCGGCAATCGAGGCTGTACGTGACGGCCGCATCAAGTTTGTTCCCGAGCGTTTTGACAAAAACTATTTCCACTGGATGGAGAATACGCAGGACTGGTGTATTTCCCGTCAGCTTTGGTGGGGACACAGAATCCCAGCGTTCTACTGTGAAGCTTGCGGTCACACTGAGGTTACATCCGATGAAAAGGGCATTGCGGTTTGTCCCAAGTGCGGCGGCGCGATGAAGCAGGACGAGGATACCCTTGATACATGGTTCTCTTCGGCACTTTGGC
>JAZNFB010000175.1:0-2997 GCA_045588895.1 Candidatus Flemingiibacterium sp. | reverse complement strand
CGAGAAGTTTTTCTCATGTTCGGTCATGATGTTATCATCTGCCCATTCGCTGTTGTGAAGATGGTACGTCAGATTTTCAAGTCGGAAGCCCGATTCACGCATCTCCTCAAGAGAAAAATCGAAAAGCCCGCGGTTATCGGTTTTAAAGAATATCGCGCCGTCGGGCTTAAGTATACGGCGGTACTGACTGAGAAAATTACGGTGAGTAAGTCTGCGTTTTGCGTGCCCTGCCTTTGGCCACGGATCGGAGAAATTTAAATATATACGGTCAATTGCACCGTCCTCGAATATATCCCAAAGCTTGGCAACGTCACCGACAATGAAGCGCACATTTGTAAGCTCTGCCGCCTTGCATTTTTCCATCGCAAGCATGGCAACGTCCGCGATTCGCTCAAGCGCAATAAGATTCACCTCGGGATTCTTTCCCGCAAGCCCACAGACGAATGCTCCTTTGCCACAGCCGATCTCAAGCCAGAGCGGTCGCTTTGTATCATTTTTGAAGATTTCGCTGACATTTTCAGCGTTAATTACCTTATTTTGGATAATTATGTCAGAACACGCGTTAATTCTTTCTGCTCCGTGCTTTTTTTTTCGCATTCTCATATTGCAATTTGCTCCTTTTTTTGGTAGAATAGATATATAGAGTGTTTTTTGCATGAAACACAGCATCTTTATTTACCATTATAACATAGATTTCACTTAAAAGATATACTGTTTTCAAAATTTTAAAAAATATCCCAATTTTGTGACGGAGGAAGATAAACACCGATGAATGAAAAACAACGCTTTCTCGATGAACTGAGCGCCGCACTTTCCGAGCGCGGTATATCGGATACGGATATCGCACCGTATATCGAGCAGTTTGATCGCTTTTATGACCGTATGCGCGCTGACGACGTGCAGACGTCAAGTGTACTTACGGATGTTGAAACCATTGCAGATAATATTGCCGTACAGGTTTCGGACAAATATGATGCCATCAACCGTCTTGCAGAGAAAACGATGACTGTTGACGCGGTTTCCGATATTGATTTTAACGAGGAAATTGAAGAAGCGGACAATGTTGATTTTCCGACAGCCGAGGCGGACATTGTTGACATTTACGAGGACGAGGACGAGGACGAGGATGAATATGAAGCGGCTTATGAGCTCATTGACGAAACGGACGAGCCGCCGCTTATTCCGGCTGACCTGCTTGACGATATCGAATCGGAATATTCACAGCCGGAGAAAGAGGATGACGAGCCGAAAAGACTTCCCGACTATGTTCCCGAGGAGGAAATTCAGGGCAGCAAGATGTTCTGGATACTCTTTGGTGTCAGCCTGCCGATAACACTTCCGCTCGCTTTGGCTGCGGTGTCTGTTTTTGTGGCAGCATGGGCTGCTCTTGTCGCGCTTATTGTGGGGGCGATTGCGGCTTTGACGGCGATTGTCGCAGTTGGAACGGGACTCTCACTCATCGGTATCATTTACGGTGCTGTAAAGCTGTTCTCGGATGTTCCGGCAGGACTTTATGAGATTGGTATTGGCGTTGTTGTCGCCGGCTTTGTGATGCTTTTCGGCATACTGCTTTATAACTTTGCGGTGCGTCTTGTTCCGCTTCTCATAAAGCAGGTCTGGAAGCTTTTCAAATACCTGCTTGGGCGTCTTAAGCAGCTATTTAATTATTTAAGAAGGGAGAGTGCCAAGCTGTGAAGCCTGCATCAATTATATTCCTTATAGTTTCGGTGATTCTCATTGTTCTCGGCTTTGTGACAACAGGCGTTGCAATGAATCTTGCACCTGAGGGTGAAAAGCCGGTCGTTGAGATCGAAGACAAGAATATCGGTTATACTGCAGCACCGATTGGCATCAAGGACGTTGAAAAAATTGAGCTCAAGCTTAAGGATGCCAACGTGAATATCATCGGCGGCGCGGAAATTCCGAGAGTTGAGCTTTTCAATTTTCCCGAGGGACTTTACAGTGCACCTCTGCCGGAAAATAAACAGACCTTCACCGTCACCGACCTTTCCGATTTTAATTCATTTTCCGGAGTTGCCGCCATTGCCTCAAACTTCGGCGGACTGCGCAGCTTTGTGAACTATTTCAAGCTGGCGAAATATGAAAAGACGGTCAATATCTATCTCTCGGCAGATTATCCCGTCAATGTTATAAGCTGCAGCCTTGAATCCGGCAATGTTACAATCGAAGACTGCGTTGGCTCGGCTGACTATAATATAACGCTTGTGTCGGGAGATGTTACCGTGAAAAATGTTGACACAACCTCCTCGGTAAATGTCAATATCAGCACGGGCAATCTTAATCTCGACGGCGGCGATATTACCGATCTTGACGCTGTTATCGGAACAGGCTCGGTTTATCTCGGCGCAAATATTATAAATGCGGATGTTGCGATCACGGCAGGCAATATGGTCTGCGCATATCCCGGCTCGTTTGATTTAGTCAGCGGTGCGCTTGTTACAAAGGACGGTAAAATCACAATCGACGGGATTCCTTTCGGCGCACAGAAGGCAAATCTCACTGTCGGCGAAAAATCAATGGATGTCACAATCGAAAAGGGAGACATCGATATCACGTCCGGCACATCGGCGATTGAGTAATTTTGACGAAAAAATGGAAGTTTTTACATATGTAGAGCGAGCTTTTACAGATGTAAAACCTTTAATAAATTAAAAAATAAATTAATTTTAAAAATTGAAAATTAAAAAATAACGGCAATCACTTGTGCATCTCTTACAAATAATTGTATGAAAATTTGGGGAAAACAACTCTTCCATTTTTGAGGGGAATTTGGTACAATATTATACGTTGAAAAAGACTGCTTTGATATCGACACCCGTGTGCCGTTTTCAAAATATACAGGAGGAAATTATTATGGCAAGCTTATCTTTAAAACACATTTACAAAAAGTATCCGGGCGGTGTTACTGCCGGTTCCGACTTCTGTCATGATATCAAGGACAAGGAGTTCAGCATTTTCGTCGGACCTTCCGGATGC
>JAZNFB010000174.1:0-4564 GCA_045588895.1 Candidatus Flemingiibacterium sp. | reverse complement strand
TACATAGTGACCTCCGTTTCAGATACTGATTAACGGTTTTTATTATATCACGGCTGCATGATATTGTCAATGGATCATGAGGAATATTTTTACCTGATTTTGATGCTTTTTTTGCGAGAAACGGGAGCTATACAATGATATATCGCTTATGCGATGTGATATACCTTCGGCATGATATCTCGCTTCGCTCGATGATATACGCTTCACGTATTTGGGGAAGGGGTTGTGTGGGCTTTTTGCAATAAAAAACACCGACGGAACAAACCAATCGGTGTTTGGTGCGAGAAACGGGACTTGAACCCGTACGGTGTGAACCACACGCCCCTCAAACGTGCGCGTCTGCCAGTTCCGCCACTCTCGCGTATCAATCGGTCTTCCCGACGACTATTACATTATACACTATTACGTTTCATTTGTCAAGGGGTTTTTGAAATTTTTTTCTAAAATATTTTTAAAGTCATTTTTCATTGACACAAAGCTCACGATAGTGTATAATTATTCTATAAGAATAAAAAAACGGAGACGTAACATGAAATCACCAAAATCGATTTTCACCTGCACTGAATGCGGACACACCACAACAAAATGGTACGGAAAATGCCCCTCATGCGGCGAATGGAATACAATGGAGGAGGGTGATGCTCCAATTTCGGCGGCTGTCTCATCCACTGCGGCTAAAATAAAGCGTATAACGCCCGAATATGAATCGGAGGTAATTGCATTTGACGAGCTGGAGCTTCCGTCATTCATCCGCTCAACGACGGGCATGGGTGAGCTTGACCGTGTGCTCGGAGGCGGACTTGTACACGGCTCGGTTGTGCTTCTTGCAGGCGAACCGGGTATTGGTAAGTCAACGCTTCTTTTGCAGATATCATCTTCACTTTGCAAAGGGGATGGCGGGGAACGCAAGGTACTTTACATATCGGGAGAGGAATCGCAGGGACAACTCAAGCTTCGCGCAAAGCGTCTCGGTGTTGGCGGAAAAGGGTTATATGTTTTAACCGAGACGAATGTACGCCGGATTATGTCGCAATGTGACAAGGTGAAGCCCGATGTCATTATCGTGGATTCGGTTCAGACTATGTACGATGAGCACGTTGCTTCAGCTCCCGGAAGTATTACACAGGTTCGTGAATCCGCGCTCGCGTTTATCTCCAAAGCGAAGAACGAGGGCATTTCGGTTATCATGGTTGGGCACGTTAACAAAGAGGGCGGTATTGCAGGTCCGAAGGTGCTTGAGCATATGGTTGATGCGGTGCTATATTTCGAGGGCGAAAAGCTACGCTCGTACCGCATAATCCGTGCTATAAAGAACCGTTTTGGTTCGACGAATGAAATCGGTATGTTCGAGATGAGCGATGAGGGACTTGTTGAGGTGGCAAATCCGTCTGAAACGCTTCTTGCCGGACGTCCGGTTGGTGTTTCGGGCAATTGTGCGGTCTGCGTTATGGAGGGTACACGCCCGATTATCGCAGAGGTACAGGCGCTTGTAACGCAGACGGCATATCCCTCACCGCGTCGTACCTCAAACGGTATTGATTACAACCGGATGTGTCTGATTTTGGCGGTTCTCGAAAAGCGGCTCGGTTACAGATTTTCAATCAATGATGCATATCTCAACGTCATAGGCGGACTTCACATTGATGAGCCTGCGGCGGATCTTGCGGTTGCTATGGCGCTGATATCGTCTATTAAAGATGAAGCGGTTGCGGATGATCTTATCGCGATAGGTGAGCTTGGACTTGCCGGTGAATGTCGTGCGGTGCAGAATTTTGAGCAGCGTGTTTCGGAAGCGGTAAGGCTTGGATTCAGGAAGATTATCGTTCCGGCGAGAAACCTTGAGCTTCGTGAAAAGGCAGGAAAACGCATGAAGTTCAACGGTGTGGAGATCGTGCCCGTGAAGAGTATATTTGATCGCATAAATTGGACGGGCGAGGAGAAATAGGCGAAAACTCCGAGATTCATTAAATAAAATCAATCCTCCGAATGACGTTAAAATCACGCGGAGGATTTTTCTTTTGTGTTAGCTTATTTACCCCAAAACATCGCTTTGGTGATGTCCTTGCTTGCCGCTTCTTCGTGAGCGATAAGCGCGTATGTCGCTTCGGTGAGATGTGCGAACATGGGATCTGCCATTGCCTTGCAGATGAACGACTGGCGGGGAGAATTGATGTCCTCTCCGCTTATCTGGAAGAAACCGTTATCGCTGCAGAGCTTTATGATGCGCTCGAGCTGTTCACGTGTGTTACGGGACGGCATATATGTGATTGCATTAAAGCCGAGACGCTTAAGCTCCGAGATGAGCAGGTCGATATAGTCATCCTCAAACTTCTGTGCCTTTTTGTCACCTGTCACCGAATCGCCGACATCGCCGAGATATGCATATGCACTGATTGCACCGGTTTCACGGCAGAGCGCGATATATTCGGTCACATCGGGACACTCATCTGTTGCATCGATGTAGATTTTTTCAACAAGGTTACTCTTGAGTGCGCCGAGAATGTCATACTCGTAGAACTGCGGTGTCTTGTCGCCGACTGCAATCTGTGAGCGTACCTTTGCAGAAAGAGCGAGTCCCATATCGTTTTCGAGGAAAGCAAGCACTTCTGCAGGGGTGGGATAACGCTCGGTCAGCTTCTTGGTCAGCGCAAAGAGAACGTGACGCTCGGTTACAGAGCCGCCTTCCCAAGAGTTTGAGAGGGGAAGCACGTCTTTCTTGAAATCGATAGACACGCCGTAGGGAGACATAACATCGTTGATCTTTCTGCACATTTTGAGGTTGCGAAGATTACGGCGGCGGCGGTAACTCTCGAAAAATGCGTCGAAACGGTCGATCATCTGGTGAGGGATACCGTGAATTGCCGCATATGCGACGGATATCTGGTCGGGGTTATTGATGCGCTTACCGTTGAGTGCTGTGCCGCTCATGTTTATACGACATTCTGCACCGACGGTTACAGGCATACCGATAATCTCACCAGCCTCGATAAACTCCTTTGCACCGGATACGGAATCGTGGTCCATGATACCCGCTGTGCCGAGGCCGTTCTGCCATGCGAGGTAGAGTGCCTTTGTAGGAGAATAGGGAGAAAACGAATATGTTGTGTGAATGTGATTGTTTACAAACGCCGTCTTTTCGGGAGTCGGAAGCTCGCCCTTATCGGTGAGTGACTTTATCTCGCGAAGTGCCGCAAGACGTTCTTCCTTTGTGTCGGCGTTAAGCTGTTCTATAAGCTTGTCGATAGACATTTTTTTCTTTGCCCTTTCCTATGAGATTACTTTAACATTACCTGTCCGCCGGTTACGGGAATTGCCTGACCGGTTTCATATTCCTGCTCGATTATGTAGAGGATTGCACGTGCAACGTCCTTGATTTCACAGCCTCTGTTAAGCGGTACTTTTGCCTCATAGAAGCGGCGTACATCGTCAATTGTCTTTGCGCCGGGAACTTTACCCGCATTAAGATACTGAACGAACAGTCCCTTTTCGGGGTCACTCCAGAGCGGACCATTGAGGAAGTTACCGGGGCAGTTTGCGTTAACCTTGATTCCGAAAGGAGCAAGCTCGAGTGCAAACGATTCGGTAAGACCGATTCCGCCGAACTTACTTCCTGCATATGCGAAGTTCTTATTGGAGCCTTCAAGTCCCGATTTCGAGTTGATTTCGATAATATCGGAGAGATAATCGGGGCATACCTTGCGCTGGAGCTTCATAACGGCAGAAGCATATTTTGCGCAAAGGAAGTATGCTGTGTAGTTTACAGCGGCAACAAGCTCGAAGTTTGCCTTAGTCATTTCCTCAAGGCTTCCTGCACGGACGATACCTGCGTTGTTTACGAAAACATCAAGACCGCCGAACTCTGCAACACACGCCGCAACCATCGCTTCAACGCTTGCTTCATCTGATACGTTTGCACCAACGGAAATGGCAGCACCGTCTCCAAATGCCGCACACAGCTCATCAGCGGTAGCCTTTGCGCCGTCAGCGTTCATGTCTGCAACAACAACGTGTGCACCCTCGCGTGCCATATATTCAGCGATACCCTTACCGAAGCCCTGTGCACTACCGGTTACGATAGCGATCTTACCATCAAGACGGCGATTTGTCGGTTCTGCAGTGTTGATTCTGAAAATACCGAGACCATCAACAAATGCGGCCGTCGGCTTTGCACCGTTTGCTTTTACATATGCGTCGAATGCCGATTTGATGCCGTCAACGCTATCATCGGTGATTTTGAGTGCGCCTGCTGTGCATTTTTCGCAGTATTCGGTTGAGAATTTTACCGTGCAGCACTTGTCTTCTTTACTGAGCATACGCAGTACAGGAGCAATTGCATTTACTCTGGTTGAAATTTCGTTTGACATTGTTATTCTCCTTGTAATTAATTATTATATCAAACAAAGCGAAACCTTTTACAGTTCCGCTTCATTATTAAAGTCAGATGGACTTTGCGTTTGCGAGCAGATACTTCTCGGCTTCAGCACACCAGAGTCCGCCTGCCGCAGCGCAGAGCTTGTGAAGCTCGGCGAACATGGGATCGGTAAGTCGGATCGTAGCCATGTCG
>JAZNFB010000173.1:0-14071 GCA_045588895.1 Candidatus Flemingiibacterium sp. | reverse complement strand
AAATGGAGAGCCAAATGGGTATATGTCTGAATTAAAAAATAATGGTATCCGCCTTTTAGTGCAGATACCACTTTTTTATTATTCGGAGAATATCGGTTCGGGATCAAGATATGCGCCGTCTTTGATTATGGCAAATCCGAGATTTGGGCCTGTCACCTCGCCTGTGCTTCCGACAACTCCGATCTTTTCTCCTCCCGAAACCTCGTCACCGACAGAAACAAGTGACTTTTCAAGATGGTGATAAACCGTCAGCCAGCCGTCACCGTGATCAATTTCGATAAAGTTGCCTACCGATGTATTATATCCGCAGGCTGTAACC
This sequence comes from Candidatus Flemingiibacterium sp., assembly GCA_045588895.1. Lineage (GTDB taxonomy): Bacteria > Bacillota > Clostridia > Oscillospirales > CAG-272 > Flemingiibacterium. Next base: position 13,752 of record JAZNFB010000173.1, on the reverse strand, counting down.
TTACCGTCCGCCGCGGCGAAAACATCCGCTCCGAGCACCGCCGAAACATTCACTCCGTTATTGTATGTAACCACTCCGAGTGGATTTGTGTGGCTGCCGAAATGACCTGTTATATCACCGTACTCGTTCAAAGGGCACGAAAAACCAAAGCCCGGAATCGGTTGTGAATGCTGGAGTACAACCTCTCCAATCTCACATTCAACATCGTCGATATAAATATCCTCAACAGTCGTCACTTCATAGAACACTTCCACAGCGGTTTCATCATAAATGATCTCCGCGTAAACAGACGGTTCTTGCGCAAAGATATCAGACGACAAGTCAAGCTCTTCCGCAAAATCGACTTCGCTGTCGGCAGGTGTCCCTTTCACGTCTTCAACCTCGATCTCAATAGACAGATCATCCGTTTCCTCGGGCTCTACTAATGTTGTTACAACCTCGGATTCTGTTTCACTCTCCGTCTTGCTCTCAGCCTCAACCGCAGTAACGCTCACGAAGAAAACCGTCATCATTGCAAGGATAAGTCCTGCGGCAATAAAGCTGCATATTGTTAGCTTTTTCGATTTCATGATAAATTCAATCCTTTCATTCAGTAAAGGCGCACCGAATGAACAAACCGCACCTGTCATGCGAGTCTCCTCTGCGGCAATAAGACAAAGCGCATAAGCATAGTTATTCGTCCCACCGCTCAAAACCGCTTCGTCACAAGCAAGCTCAATGTCTCGGTTGGCAAGCTGCCACATAACCCATACAAGCGGATTATACCAATTAAGGCAAAGGGCCGCCGCAATAAACCATTTAACAAGCTGATCTGCGGATTTAATATGCCGGCTTTCATGGGCAATTATCATATTAAGTCTCACATTGTCAAGCGTGAGCATCTGCGACGGAATAAATATGATCGGGCGAAAAACTCCGCATGAAAACGGCATATCCGTACCGTCCCCAGACCGTACATCAATTCCGTGCATATGCAAACCATATTTTTCGCTGACAGGCTTTGAATGAAGTGCGATTTTTCTCATTCGTACATACGCCGAAATTAAAAATCCTGCGATGATTACCGTTCCGAATATATAGATTGACTTTATGATTGCGCCAAGACTGAAATGCGCTGCTTCTTCTGCGTTGTCGTCACCCATGTACATCACATTTGATGTTGCATTGGATTCATCGATATAAACCGTTTGCGCAGGATTTGCGGTCTGCTGCGCTTCAATTTCAACCTCGAAATTAAACGAAAACGGAATAAGAAGCCGAAGAAGTGCAAGTATCCACAATATGCGAAAGCACCGTTTCGGCAACCGCTTTAAAAGTAGCAGCCGCAGCACTATAATGACAAGTATCATCACACTTGCGCTGATTGCCGACGTAATCATTTAAGCTCCTCCACCATTGCTTTAAGGCGTGCGATTTGTTCACGAGAAAGTCTTTTCCCATCGATAAGACAGGCAACAAGCTTGTCCGCCGCCCCCTCATAAAGCTTATCGATAAGCTCAGAGGTTTCACTCTCCTGCACCTTGCGCTTTGTTACAAGAGCATGACAGAGGAAGTTTGGCTCACTGCGCTTAATCGCTCCCTTTGCAATACATTTTTTGATGACTGTATATGTGGTGTTGACGTTCCAGCCGATTTCTTCGCCGAGGATTTCGGCAATTTGTTTTGCGGTGGAGTCGCCGTTTTTCCAGAGCACATTCATCACCTTTAGTTCGGAATCGAATAGTTTTATTGTCATAAAAATCTCCTTAATTTTGACGCTTCACATGGGCGTGCACTCCCACGGTCCGCACCATACTAACATGATAGTATATTCATTCTACCATAATAGTATAGATTTGTCAATACTATTCGAGTAGTTTTTTGAAAAATTTTATAATTCCCTTAAAAAGAAAGCCTGAAAACAGGAAAAAGCCGCTTCAAAAAATCTGCGGCTCTTCCGATTATATTCACTTTTTTCCGATTTTGAAAATTTTTTTAAGAAGCGGAACAAATATCCGCGGTGACTTCATAACAACAACCTTCATAAGTATAACATATCCCTTCGTGAGTGTAATTGAAACGCTTATTTACTCCTCACTTCAGCATATGCGTATTTTTGCAGGATTGTTAATCACGGCTCTCAATTATGAGCATAACTCCATCCAAGAGCGATATCTTCGCAAAATCTCCGGTGATCTCATTACTGACGGCATATGAATATTTTCTTTCAAGACGAACACCGTCAAGCGGATAAAACACGCCGCTTATCGAAACGCCAAGACAAGCATCCGTCAGCGATACAAGCGACAAATATTTATATCCTCTCGCAACAGTCAAGGACCGACATTCACCCTTTGCCGAAAGCACACGGGCTGTATTTCCCCCGTCCGTCATCATACAGCCAACGTCGTGACCGACAATGTACTCAAGCAAAAATACACTTGAGAGCGTGTGATCAAGCCGTCCTCCAAGTCCGCCTATTATATAGATATTCTCTGCTCCGCGCTCAATGGCTGTGTCAACCGCAAGCTGTGTATCTGTATCATCCTTTATTGGGGGAACGATAATTTTTTCAAGCCTGTCAAGTTCATGCGGTGAAAGTGCGGATTTGTCAAGCGAATCAAGGTCGCCGAGCAGTATATCCGGCATCACACCGAATCTGCGTGCCGTAAGATAACCGCTGTCTGCTCCAATTATGAGGTCACCGTCCTTCGGCGCGAGAGATAATTCTGCAAACGAATCGGCAAAAACGGTACCGCCCGTAAAAATATAACAGTCCATACTCATTTTTTGTCCCATTTGTGCTTGTTTTTCAGCACTTCATAAAATTCAAGGTAGCTTTTGTGCCGCTCGGACGGTATTTCTCCTGATTTAACCGCCTCGATAAGCGCACAGCCATCCTCCTTTGTATGCGTACATTTCGTATATTTACAGCATCCGATATACGGCTCAAATTCACGGAATACATACGGCAGGTCATCCTTTGTGTAAAAATCGAACTGCACAAAATCAAGCATTCCGAATCCCGGAGTATCGGCGAGATAACCGGTTACACCCTGACCAAATTGGTGTTCGAGCGGATAAAGCTCAATGTGACGTGTTGTGTGACGTCCACGCTCGGTCTTTTTGCTGATTTCACCGGTTGCAAGCCCGAGGGACGGAAAAAGTCTGTTCATGAGCGTCGATTTTCCAACGCCGGATGCACCTGCAAACGCCGAAACCTTGTCGCTGTTTTCACGTATGAACGCTTCAAGCTCACCGCCGTCAATTCCGAGTCCCTGTATAAAAACGTGGAAGCCACATTTTCTGTAAATCGAGGCATAGTTCTCTGCCGCATCGGGCGCAAGATCTGCCTTGGTGATGATTATAACAGGCTCTATATGCTTATATTCGGCAATGGTCACAAGCTTATCAACCGTCGGGAGCGCAGGCTCGGGCTTTGCCGCAGAAACAACGGCGAAAATCATATCAAGATTCGCCATCGGCGGACGTATAAGCTCATTTTTCCGAGGAAGCGTTTCTTCAATCATAACGCCGCCGAGAGCCTCATCACGTTTGCCGCGTCCTGCTCTTGAATCGGCATCGGATGCTATGGCAAGCTCTGTGTCAAGGCGTATCATAACGTCATCGCCAACAAGAAGTGTCAGCTTTTCATGACGAAATACACCGCGCGCCTTACAAAGCAAGGTGTCCGCTTCGAGCTTCATACCAACTTCTCGAAGCATATCGGCGTCACTGCGGCTTATACGAATCTCATATATGCCGCCGACACCCTTAATTATTTTACCTTTTAGCTTAAGCTCCATTGAATATCACTCTTCTCCGGTGCCGCCGCCCAGTATAGCGTCAAGTAAATCTTTCATTTCGTCATCCGTTTCGTCCGGAATATCACCGGAATCGTCCGGATTACCGTAAGACTCGTCCGTGCTGTCCGTGCCATCCGTCGGAACGTCAACAGGCTCGTCATCCGAGGTTGTTTCCTCGGTTTCAACAATAAACGGTCCCTTACTCATAACAAAGTCAATCTTCGTTCCGCTGGGTACCTGCTGTTCCTGGGAAACGGTCTGACTGATAACTCTGCCTGCTTCAACGCTGTCATTATAAGCCTCCGAAACGTATCCGAGCTGCAGTCCGCGTTCCGCAAGAAGTGCCATAACTTCACTTTCTGTGCAATTGGTGAAATCCGGAACAACTGTGTATTCAACATCCTGACCGCTGCTGACATAAATCGTGACATGACTGCCGCCTTCAAGTATTGTGCCGGGCTCGGGGTCGGTGCGGATAACATAGCCGGGACTTATAATATCATGCGGCTCTTTTACAATGATCGGAATGAGTCCGAGATTCTTGATTGCAATTTCGGCTGTACGTGAATCATCATACTGATAATCGTCAAGCTCTGCGGTCGTTGCACCCTTGCTCACCTTCAGCGTAAGTTCACATTTCTTATTTTTATCAGGATCTATCTTTCGCTTTTCATTTGGAAGCGGATCCTGTCCGATAATCTGATTTTGCGGATACTTGGCATCGTATATATACTCAACCTCAACATTGTAATCTCCGGCTTCAAGATCTGCTTCAAAGTCCTCGCTGTAAAAGCTGTCGATAAACTTGGGAATGACAATCTGCTTTGAGGTACTATTGGACTCGCTTGCTCCAAGCTTTGTAAAAACAACAACTATGCTGATTATGAAAACTATCAGAAACGAGCTCGCAACGCCTGCAACAACCGGGAACATCGAGCGGCTGGCACGTGTCGGTCTTGTGAGCTTCTTAACATTATCGGGCATAGCCTGTCCACTCTCGGCAGAGGTATCCGAAGTCGATTCAGTTTTTGGCATTTTGAAAACAGTTCTCGGATTATTCTTGACCTGAGCTATGTGACGAAGCATTTGTGCCGCACTCTGGAAACGGTTGTCGGGATTTTTCTCCATCGCGCCCATTATGATCTGTTCAAGACCGAGCGGCAGTGAATCATTAAGCTCACGGGGAGGACGAGGACGGTTTTTAACCTGCATTATCGCAACGGTTACAGGGCTGTCCGCAACAAACGGAAGCTTACCCGTCGCCATTTCATACATGGTTACACCGAGCGAATAAATATCACTTCTGCGGTCAATCTTCTTGCCGCTTGCCTGCTCGGGACTGATATAGAATACCGTACCGATTGCCTTATCTGTCATTGTAACGGTTTCCGCATTTGGAAGCTTTGCGATACCGAAATCTGCAACCTTTATCGAGCCGTTTTTGAGCATCATTATATTCTGCGGCTTGATGTCACGATGAACAACACCCTTCTGATGTGCATGATCGAGAGCTAAAAGTATCTGCTCTGTGATGCTCATTATTTCATTAAAGCTTAAAGTACCCTTCTTTAAAATGTAATTTTTCAGAGTGATACCCTCAACAAGCTCCATTACGATATATTTAAGCGAATCCTTAACGGAAACATCGTAAATATTAACAATATTCGGATGAGAAAGCATCGCAACTGCTTTACTTTCGTTAATGAAACGCTTGACGGACTGAACGTCATTGTTGATCTCATCCTTTAGCATCTTAACAGCAACATTACGGCGCATGAGAAGATCGGTCGCCTCGAAAACGACAGCCATACCGCCGATACCGATAACCTTAATGATTCTGTAGCGTTTGTCGAAAACCTGTCCGACATATCTTTCAAACTGATCCATAATCTCACCGCTCCTTTATATATTTTACAAGTACCGCGGTTATATTGTCTGTTCCGCCGGCGTCGTTTGCAGCTTTTATAAGGCGTTCTGTTTTATCGCAAAGCTCCGATTCAATGTCTGTAACGAGCTCGATATCAAGATCGGAGGATATCATAGCGTATATGTCCTCGGGAGCAAGCAGACCCGAAAGTCCGTCCGAGCAAAGCAGTAAGTAAGCAACGTCAAGCTCTGAAAGATCAACAGAGAAAATGTCCGATTCAATTTCGGATGCAATTCCGACAGCACGCGTGATACGGTTTCGGAAGGGATGGTTTCTCGCTTCCTCAACGCTGACGGTACCGCTGTCAATAAGATGCTGAACATAGGAATGGTCATGGGTAATCTGAGTGATCGTATTGTTTGAAATGAGATAGAGACGGCTGTCTCCGATATTTATAACGTAAACCATATTGTCGCAGAAAAGCGCGGCAACAAGCGTAGTACCCATTCCCTGATAATCGGGCGAGGTCTGCGCAAGGTCATATACTGTTTTGTTAGCGTCGCGTGCAGCATCATCAAGAATGACACAAGCATCGTCACTCGAAAGCGAGATTTTGCCGCCGCGGCTCGTTTTTGCCTTTGCATATCTGACAACATTCTCAACAAATGAGTCAATCGCCTGCTTGCTTGCGACGTTACCGCTTTTCGCACCGCCCATACCGTCACAAACAACACAAAGCGTTGCATTTTTGCATACGGGCCGGATAATATAGCTATCCTGATTTTCCGTACGCATCATACCAACATCACTTTTACCGAAAAAATTCATTAATACGATCATTCCTCTCTTTGGGTAACTCCCAAACGGTTAATACGAGCATCTTACACTTATATAATATAACAGAAGAGCACAAAAAAGAATAAAATTTCAAAAAGCCGCAGATAAGCTTTATTCGTCCGCCACACTGTCCGCTTTAAGCTTGGCACGGCGAAGCTGACCGCACGAAGCATTTATATCTCCGCCAAGCTTACGTCTGACGGTTGCATTCACGCCAAGCGAATTAAGTATCTCACAGAATTTCTTGACCGCATCACCGCTTGAACGTGAAAAGCCGCTTTCTTCAACCTCATTTACGGGAATTAAATTAACGTGTATCGGGAATGGCTTTGATGAACGGTAAAGTCCGTGCTTCAGTGTCCTTGCAAGACTTTTTGCATATTCGGGCGAATCGTTCTTTCCCGAAATGAGCGTATATTCAAACGAAATGCGCCGTCCCGTTGCCGCAAAGTAACGTCTGCAGGCATCAAGCAGTGATTCTATGTTCCATTTATTATTCACCGGCATTATGGACGAGCGTGTTTCATCGTCTGCCGCATGAAGCGAGATCGAAAGGGTTATTTGCAAATCATGCCTTGCAAGCTCGTCAATTTTATCAACAAGACCGCAGGATGAAAGCGAAATATGTCTTGAACCGATATTAAGTCCGGCAGGGTCACCGACTAGGCTCAAAAACTTAAGTGTATTATCAAAATTATCAAGCGGCTCACCAATACCCATCATAACTATATTCGAGATCCGCTCACCCATGTCACGTTCTGCGGCAATAATCTGACCGAGCAGTTCAGCCGGTGATAAGCGTCTGACAAGTCCGCCGATCGTTGAAGCGCAGAATTTACATCCCATCGGGCAGCCAACCTCGCTTGATATGCAGATGGTATTTCCATGCTTATACCGCATAAAAACACTCTCTATAACATTTCCGTCATGAAGAGCGAAAAGGTATTTAACCGTCCCGTCGAGCCTTGAAACAAGCTTTTGTTCAACACTCGGAAAATCGACAAATGCCGTCTCTGTGAGCTTTTCGCGAAGTTTTTTTGAAATATCGGTCATGCCGTCTATTGAAACGCCGCGATGCATCCAGGAAAAGACCTGCTTTGCGCGGTATTTCGGCTCACCGAGCGAAGTTAGAAATTCCTCAAGCTCGGGAATATTCATTGAAAGAAGATCGGCTTTGCCGTTTACAGTTAACATAATCTTTCCTTATTTTTTACGAAGTTTTGCAACAAAGAAACCGTCCGTGCCGTGAACATTCGGAAGCAGCGTTAACATTCCGCCCGAGCTTTCGAGTGAAGCTATCTTGAAATCTTCGAGCGAAAAATCACTGTTCTCATCGAGGAAACACTTAACGACCGCCTCATTTTCCTCTTTGTTCAGCGTGCAGGTTGAATAACACAGAACGCCGCCTGATTTAACATATGCCGACGAATTTGAAAGTATCGCATACTGTATTTCGGGAAGTCTCTTTATTTCCTCTGCGGATTTATAGCGTATCTCGGGCTTCTTCGCAATAACGCCAAGTCCCGAGCAGGGTACATCGCAAATTACGGTGTCAGCTGACAAAACAAGAGTATCGTCACGCTTCGAGCCATTCTTTTCTGCGGTTTCAATAATATTAATACCAAGCCGTTTTGCTCCCGATTCAACGAGGGAAAGCTTATTTTTGTGAAGAACAAAGCTCAAAACACGGCCGCGGTTTTCCATAAGTATCGCCGCCGAGAAGCTTTTTCCTCCCGGGCAGGCGCAGGTGTCTATAAGAGTTGTATCGGGTTTCGGGGATGCTGCAAGAACAGCTATTTGTGACGCTTCGTCCTGAATATAGACGTGTCCCTCGGAAATAAGTTCCGAAACCTCTGTTGTAAGTGTCTTTTTGGTCAGGCGCACGCCAAACGGAGAATACCTCGTCGGCACAGCCTCAATGCCCATTTGTGCAAGTCTTGCAAGCAGATCGTCACGTGAAATTTTCAGTGTGTTCACCCGGAGCGTTACATCAGGCTTTGCTTCAAACGCTTCAAGCACGGCACGCACATCCGAAACCGACGCGTCGAGAACCGAAAGAACATCCTTGCCGCAGGAATATCTGACTTCAAGATAGTTTGCAGAATCCTCCTCGGGATAAGGGAGCTTTCCCTTCCCCATTGTGCGCAAAAAGCCACGCAGAAGCGCATTTATAAACGATGACGCACGGGGAACATTTTGCTTTGCAAGGTTAACGGTTTCATTAACCGCCGCACTTTCCGGTATACGGTCAAGCCAGATAAGCTGATAGAGTCCCAACCGAAGAAGGGTTATAACTTCAGCGTCAAGCTTGTCCAGCGGCTTTGACGAAAGCTTTCCGATAATATAATCAAGCGTGATCCTTCGCTCAATAACGCCGTAAACGAGAGTCGTATAAAGCCCTCTGTCAGCACCCTCGAGCGAAAAACGCTTTATTGATGAATCAATTTCGAGACTCGAATATTTTTTGTCACGTTCACAAAGCATCAGTGAACGGTAAGCCGCCTCACGGGCAGTGTATTTTTTCTTATCCATTATCTTCGTCTGTCGGAGCGTTTGGCAAGCAGAAACAGCCTTATAAGGTTTGCAAGCGAAACAGCAAGCGCCGCAACATATGTCAGTGCCGCCGCCGTTAAAACCTTACGTGCGCTTTTAAGCTCGTCACGGTCAAGCTGTCCCGATGATGTTAAAGCCGCCATGGCACGTGAGCTTGCGTTAAATTCAACCGGAAGCGTTACAAGCTGAAAAAATGTTGACAGGGCGAAAGCAATAACGCCGATATATGCAACCGTCGGATACGATAACAGTATACCGAGAAGCACAAGCGGAATTGCAAGGTTTGAGCCGATATTTGTGATTGGTATTATCGCCGAGCGCAGCTTCATCGGAGAATATCCGACGGCATACTGCACAGCGTGACCTGCCTCATGTGCGGCAACACCTATTGCGGCGGCATTTCTCTGTGAGTGTACCGTCTCTGAAAGATAAACGGTGTTATCCCTGGGGTTAAAATGGTCTGTAAGATCGCCCTGTACCTGTGCGATACGAACATGGTGAAGTCCGTTTGCATCAAGTATCTGCCTTGCCGCATCAAAGCCGCTCATTCCTCGCTTTGAAGCAACCTTTGCATATTTTTTGAATGTTCCCTGGACGTTCATCTGTGCCCAAAGCGCAAAGATCACCGCAGGGAGAACGAGTATAAGATATGTTGCATCTATACCGTAAAATAACATTTTGTTTCCTCTGTTTATTTTGAATATTTTGTGAGCACGTCACCAACGGCTATCTTTCTTCCGTTAACATAATCAGCAGCACTCATACGGCTCTTTCCCTCGGGAAGCAGGTGAGTCACGGCAATTGAACCGAGCGCACAGGCAACCTCAATGCGATTCTTCGCCGCATCGACTGAAAGAACCTCACCGGGAGTTTCATGCGATTTTTTATCGTCAACAAGCTCGGCTCGAACAATTTTAAGTGCTTTGCCATTATGACAAGCGACTGCAAGCGGAAAAGGTGAAAGCCCTCTGATTCGGTTGAAAATATCTGTTGCGTTACATGAAAAATCGAGTATGCAATCGGCATTTTCAATCTTTGCCGCATATGTGGACTTGTCATCATCCTGCTTTTCACGCGATGCACTGCCGTCTTCAAGTGCCTTTACAGTTTCAAGAAGCAGCTTTGCACCTGCCTCGGCAAGCTTATCATGCATGGTTTCAAAGTTGTCGTCAGCCTCAATCGGAACGCTCACATTTGAGAGCATATCACCCGTGTCAAGTCCGACGTCCATATACATTATAGTGATACCTGTTTCAGCCTCACCGTCGATGATCGCACGCTGTATCGGTGCCGCACCGCGGTATTTCGGCAAAAGTGAGCCGTGCACGTTAATGCATCCGAGAGACGGATAATTGATTACGTTTTCGGGTAATATCTTGCCGTAAGCGGCTACAATTATAAGCTCGGGCGCAAGAGAATCGAGAAGTGAGGCAAAATCGTCACCGCGCAGTGTTGTCGGCTGATAGACAGTGATACCGTGCTCCTCTGCACACACCTTAACGGGCGGCGGAGTCAGTATCATTTTACGTCCTTTCGGCTTGTCGGGCTGGGTTACAACACCGATTATATCAGCGCCGGCATTAATAAGAGCCTCAAGCTGTACCTTCGCAAAATCGGGCGTACCCATGAATAATATCTTTGATTTAATCATGCTTCAACCTCGTCACGATCAAGCATACGGATAACATTGTCTGTGAAAAGTATGCCGTCAAGATGGTCAAGCTCATGACAGAATGCACGTGCCGCAAGCTCCGAGCCGGATACTGTATGCACCTTGCCGTCAAGTCCCGTATAACGCACGGTAACTTTCATAGGTCGGTCGGTTATACCCCACTGATTGGGAACGGAGAGACATCCCTCAACATCCTGCTGATTACCCTCTCTCTTGATAATTTCCGGATTTATCATAATGTACGGCTTATTTTCCTCAACCTCAACAATAACCATCCGACGCAGCTTGCCAACCTGCACTGCCGCAAGACCGCATCCGTTAGCGTGACGCATTGTTTCAAGCATATCTGCGGCAAGAGTTTTTATCCGCTCGTCGATAACCTCAACGGGACGGCTCTTTTTTCGGAGAATCGGATCTCCATCCTTTACTATGTTCAACTTAGCCATAAATAATTCCTCCAAGCATCAGATCATAGCGAGGCCGGATTAACATCAACCGATATCGCCGCCTTTGCGCTTGCCTTCGGGAAATCCGCCATAAGCTTACAGACAAGCTCACGCATACGCCTTGTAACCTGACATTTAATTATAATTCTCATTCTGAAAACATTATTGACCTTATATATCGGTGCTTCAAACGGCCCGAATATGTACATCGGAAGATCGCAGTATTCGTCCCACGTGTATTCACGAAGCTTTGCGTCAAGCTTAAGTGTTAATTCAAGCACTTCCTTTTCATCATCCCCGTGTATACCGAGCAGCAAAAACTCGCAAAACGGCGGGAACTGCAATTGCCGTCGAAGCTTTATCGCGCTTGAATAAAAGCCTGTATAATCCTGCTTTGCGGCAAGATTTATTGTTTCATTATCCGGCGAATAGGTTTGTATAACCGCTCTGCCCGGCTTATCTGCACGTCCCGCTCTGCCGATAACCTGCGTCAGTAGCGCAAATGTACGCTCTGTTGCACGGAAATCGTCAAGATAAAGCGCACTGTCTGCATTTATAACGCCAACGAGCGTAACATCCGGGAAATTGTGTCCCTTTGTAACCATCTGCGTACCGATTAATATATCCGCTTCATGTGAACGGAACTGCGTGAGTATCGCCTCATGAGAAAACTTCGCACCGGTTGAATCGGCATCAAGACGTAATATTCTCGCTCCCGGGAACAAAGCGTGAAGCTCCTCGGCAACAAGCTGTGTACCGAAGCCCTTGCGGCTGATATGCTCCGACTGACATTTCGGGCAAACCTCCGGCACTGTTTCTGTATAGCCGCAGTAATGACATTTCAAAATATCGCCGTCATATTCACGGTGATAAGTGAGCGAGACCGAGCAGTTAGGACAGGTTACGACCTCGCCGCATTTGAGACAGCTCATAAAATTATTATATCCGCGTCTGCCGACAAAAAGAATCGACTGCTCATTATTTTCAAGATTTTTCGAAAGCTCCGCCCGAAGCACGTCACCGATGGGAGTGACCTGTCCCTTTGTCGAGTCTACACGCAGATCGGCAATTTTAACCTCGGGAAGGACTGCATTGCCATACCGTTCATTCAGCATGACAAGAGTGTATATCTCCTCTTTTGCACGGTAAAACGATTCGAGCGACGGTGTTGCCGATGCAAGCAGCATGAGAGCGTTATTCTTCGCCGCACGGTATCTTGCGATGTCACGGGTGTGATATTTCGGATTCATGTCCGATTTATAAGTATGCTCCTGCTCCTCATCGATAACTATCATTCCAAGATTATCAAGCGGTGCAAAAACAGCCGAGCGTGTACCGATAACAACATCAACCTCGTGCGCACGTATACGCTTCCACGTGTCAAGCTTTTCACCGTCCGAAAGCGACGAATGAATCACCGCAACACGCTCACCGAAATAACCGCAGAAAAGATCAACCGTCTGCCCCGTCAGTGATATTTCGGGAACAAGCACAATAACCGAGCGTCCACTCTCGATAACACTGTCTATAACCGACTTGATAACACGTGTCTTTCCGCTTCCGGTAACTCCGTAAAGCAAGGCCGCGCAAGCCTTTTTTGACATTGCGAGGTCTGAGAGCTTTTTTGCCGCCGCTTCCTGCTCATCGCTTAAAATATTGGAGTCGGCAACCCTTCCGCGTCCTCTGTACGGGTTTCGTATAAGTTCACATTCTCTGACTGAAAGTATACCCTTTGCAACCATATTTTTAAGCGTTGCATAGGATACACTCACTTCTTTCGCAAGCTCGGATGCCGAACATTCACCGTCCGCAATAAATATAGCAGCACGCTTTTCGGCACTTCCAAGCCTAATTTCCGATAGATCGCAGGCAACACGGTAATACCGCTCGATGGGATCACGTCTTATACGAAAGAGTGACGCAAGTGCACCGCCGGGAAGTATTGTTTGAACCGCCTCGCCTGTTGAACAAAATGTACGCTCACGAAGAAAATCGCAAAGTCCGAGTAATTCTTCACAAAGCGAGAATCTTTCGTCTGCAACGGCAAGTATCGGCTTAAGCTTTTCATATTCCGACGAATCGGCAATGTCAACAACAACCGCACTTCTGCGTGTACCTGTACGCTGTGATGCGCCAAAGCTTACCGAAACGATCGAGCCGCGCCTGACACGTCCCGAAAGCTCGGCAGGAACGAGATAATCGTAAACTCGGTCTGCAGAATACGGCAGCTCGAGAATCCTGACCCTTGCAACAGTGAGCGGCGCTGTGGGGTGGGACATCAGTTCTGTCCCTTTAAGTCAATGCTGTCCTCGTTGATGATATATTCGCCCTGATGAATACGGTTGATGGCATTCTTAACCGCCTTTTCGTCACGGATTTCTCGCTTGATCATCGAAGCCAGCGATTTGTCTGTTTCCTTGTTTGCAATAAGCTTTTCTGCCTGCTCACGCTGGTGAACATACTCGTCTGTCACAAGTCTTGCACACTTTGCGGTTGCAATGCAAAGCATATAGCGATTGAATTTGCCGTTTTGGCTGAGTTCTTCAACTGAAGGATAAATCATAATAGTACCTCTTTCTTTATGCCGTTATT